>JBAVNY010000404.1:0-2293 GCA_049691535.1 Candidatus Acidiferrum sp. | reverse complement strand
ACATCCAACGTCAACGCCGCTCCCATGGGCATGCGCTTGCGCCTCAAATCCAGTTTCGATGTCTCCAGCTATTCCGCCGCCAATCAAGTCATCCTCAACGCCATGAAAAAATATGGACTCATCATGGCCGACAACGGTTCCTCCATGTACCTCTCCGGCGCTCCCGACTCCCGCTGGAACAACAGCGATCTTCACCTTCTCGGCGGCGTCACCACGTCCGATTTCGACGTCATCCAAATGACTCCGCTCTACACCAATTCTACCGTTCCCACTGGCGCTGCTCCCACCATTTCGAATTTCACCGCCACCTCCACTTCCATTTCCGCCGGCACCCCAGTTACTCTCTCCTGGCAAGTCTCCGGCGCCTCCTACGTCATCGTCTCCCCCACCGTCGGCGTCACCCGCGCCTCCTCCATCTCCGTCTCTCCCGCAACCACCACCACCTACACCCTCTACGCCACCAACGCCTTCGGCCAAACCACCTCCTCCGTAACCATCACCGTCCACTAAATCTCTTCACGCAGTTCCCAAGCTCGCCTATAGGGCGTAGCCCGCCCGTTTCTCTCTGCGAACTCGGCGTCTCTGCGTTAAGCATCCTCTCTTCCCCGCATTTATCCTCAGACTTACCCACAGTCACAAAAACATTCACCCACTCTTCATCACATTCGAGCTAACCTCTCAGCCGCCCTCTGCGTTAGACCTTCTCTATTTTCGACTTTTTATTTTCCATTTTCTGTATATCCCCCTCCCTCAGACCAGCCATTCCCACTGCCCTTCCGGACAACTTGTCACCCCGCTCCCTCGCGTTAAACTTCTATCCATTACGCCGACCCTCCCGGCAAAGTCGCTCCACACGAAGCTCATGCTCAACTCACACCGCGTCACCATGCTTCATGCGACTGTTCTTCTGCTCGTTATCTCCCTGCTTCTTGGCTGTGGGGGAGTCACCACTTCCGGTGGCGCGGGTAACGGAGGGGGAACCAAAACCACAATTCCTCCAACTCCTTCCGGCCTCACCGCCACCGCCGCCACCGCCCAAGTCTCCCTTTCCTGGTCCGCCTCCACCGGCGCCACCACCTACAACCTGAAACGCTCCACCACTTCCGGCGGACCTTACGCCACGCTCGCCTCTCCCACCTCCACCACCTTCGCCGACACCTCCGTAACCAACGCCACAAAATATTTTTACGTTGTCTCCGCCGTGAATTCCGCCGGCGAAAGCGCCGACTCCCCCGAAGTTAGCGCCACGCCCGCCGCCCCGCAAACTCCTCCTCCCACTCCCGCCAATCTCGTTGCCACGCCCGCAAATGCACAAGTCTCTCTGTCTTGGTCCGGCAGCACCGGCGCCACGTCCTACTACGTGAAGCGCTCCACCGTCACCGGTGGCCCCTATACAAAAATTTCCTCTCCCGCCGCTGCCTCGTACACCGACGCGTCCGTCACCAATGGCACCAAATATTTCTACGTTGTCTCCGCCGCAAACGCCTCCGGGGAAAGCGCCAACTCCTCCGAAGTCAGCGCCACGCCCGTCGCTCCCACCACACCGCCGCCAACGCCGGCGAGCCTTCAGGCCACCGCCGGCAACGCCCAAATCATTCTCACTTGGTCAGCAAGCGCCGGTGCCACTTCTTACAACGTCAAGCGCTCCACCACGAATGGCGGTCCTTACTCGCAAATCTCGTCGCCCTCCACAAATTCCTACTCCGACACAGGGCTCACTAACGGCACCACTTACTACTACGTCGTTTCCGCCGTAAATTCCGCCGGACAAAGCGCCAACTCCAATCAAGCCTCCGCCACTCCCACAGCTCCCGCCACACCCGACGTCACCATCACCATCGATCCCACGAAAACTCACGCCATCTCGTCCTACATCTACGGCATGAATTTTTATTCCACCAGCACCGGCCCGGCCCACGTCACTTTCGATCGCGCTGGTGGCAATCGCTGGACCGCCTACAACTGGGAAACCAACGCCTCCAACGCCGGCAGCGATTATCTTTACGAAAACGACGCCTACCTCAGCAGCAGCACCACTCCCGCCGAAGCGGTCCGCGCCTTCATCGCCGGCGATCAAGGTAACGGTCTCGCCAGTCTCGTCACCTTTCAACTCCAAGGTCTAGTCGCTGGCGACGAAAGTGGCCCCGTCAGCGTCGCAAGTCCTCCCGATCTCACTCGCTTCAAACAAGTCGTCTACAAAAAAAGCGCTCAATCCGCCGTGCCGTTCACGCTCACCCCTCCCACCACCGATGCCTACGTCTACATGGACGAATTCCTATGGGCTCTCGATCAG
>JBAVNY010000403.1:0-1681 GCA_049691535.1 Candidatus Acidiferrum sp. | reverse complement strand
CATGCAGAAGCTTGCCGCAAGAAAAATTGACGATTCACAGAACGAGTCCTCGTTTCTGATGGGCTAGGGAATGCCGCTCACATAGTCCAGCTAACGCATTATATATGAGCTACTTCCGATTCGCTTTTCTACTTCCGCCTCCCTCCCGGCTCGCTTTGCCGCCGCTCTGCACGTAAAATAGTTGTGGAACCTGATCCGTTCCCGCACTCTCCCACACCCATGGAACCTCGTGAAAAAGCGGCCGCGCTGCCCGATTTGCCTGGCGTCTACCTCTTCAAAGATGCCGGAGGCAAAGTGGTGTACGTCGGCAAAGCCACTTCGCTGCGCAGTCGCGTGCGTTCCTATTTTCTGGAATCCCGCTGGACCGACGCCAAGACTGGTTCGCTCGCTCGCGAAATTGCTGACGTTGACACCGTCGTAGTCGCCAACCCTCGCGAAGCCCTGGCGCTCGAACACAATTTCATCAAGCAGTACAAGCCCAAGTTCAATGTGATGCTGCGGGACGATAAGACTTACCCGTATATCAAGCTCACCATCTCTGATAAATATCCGCGCGTCTATTTCACGCGCCGCATCAAGAAAGATGGTTCACTCTACTTCGGTCCCTATTTTCCGCCCAGCCTGGCCCGGCGCATTCTTCAGTTCATTCACAAACGCTTTCTCGTGCCATCTTGCTACGTGGATCTCACCAAGGAACACGCCCGTCCCTGCCTGCAGTATTACATTCACCGCTGTTACGGACCCTGTGTTCCCGGGCTGGCCACTGACGAACGTTACGCCGAAGCGGTTCGTGACGTGCGCCTGTTCCTCGAAGGCCGCCGCCACGACCTGATCAAAATCATCGAGCAGCGCATGACCACGGCTGCCGAGCAGGAGCACTACGAAGAAGCTGCGTCCTATCGAGATTTGCTGCGCACTTTGGAAGACATTGAAGAACGCCAGCGCGCCGCGTCGGTTCAGGGCGACGACACCGATGTGCTCGCCTATTACGCCGAGCCGCCGCTGGTTGCTGCCAACTTATTCCACTTGCGCGCCGGACGCGTCGTCGATCGCCGCGAATTTTACTGGGAAGATTTAGAAGCTTTCGATCCGCACGATTTCGTTCCATCGCTTCTCAAGCAGCTCTACCTCGAAGCGGAATATCTGCCTAAGGTCATTCACGTTCCTATCGATTTCGAAGATTTGGAACTGCTCGAAGAAACTCTGACCGAGCGCGGCGGCTACAAAGTGGAAATTTCCACGCCGCAGCGTGGCAGCAAGCGCGCCATTCTCGACCTGGTCGAAAATAATGCTCGCCATTCCTTCGAACAGCGCTTCCGCGTTATGAAGCCCACTTCGCGCGCGATTACCGAAGCTCTGCAAAACGCGCTCAATCTTCCAGAAGAACCAAAGCGCATTGAAAGCTTCGACATCTCCCACATTCAAGGTTCCGACACTGTCGCGTCCATGGTCGTTTGGGAAAATGGCCGCATGAAAAAGTCCGACTATCGAAAATTTATTATTCGCGGCCAGGAAGGCACGCAACCGGCAGCAGTAGCGCAACTACCCACCGCGCCGGGCCTGCAGGTTTTCCGGCAGAACGACGATTTTGCCAGCATGCACGAAGCGGTCCTGCGCAGGTACCGCCGCGTCCAGGAAGAAAAAAAGCCTATGCCCGGCTTGATCCTGATCGATGGCGGCA
>JBAVNY010000402.1:0-3154 GCA_049691535.1 Candidatus Acidiferrum sp. | reverse complement strand
GATAATAGGGCAGGCTGGGTTCGTGAGCGTGCACTTGAGGGGACTTGCGCCAGGCGCGGGTCAACGCGTGAAGCGGTTCTTGCATCTCAACCCAATCAGATGCGCCACTAGGGTCATTTCTGCTTCTGCTTCCATCCCGGATGCAGAGCGGCGCGACGTGGTTTGTTCATTCTTGAAGGAGAACTGATGAAGCGGTCTTGGACAGCGATGGCTGTCGCCCTATTTGCGATCGGCACGATTGCCGGTTGCGGCGGCACCAACAATTCGATTCAGTACAACACCGGCTCGACCATTACCAACATCGCGCCCTCGGGCACCGTTTTTGGTTCGCCTGATTTCACGTTGACGGTGATCGCCAGCCCCGCGAACGGATTTCAAATCGCCACCGTCGCCGAATGGAATGGCCAGAAGTTGAAAACCATTGTGGTCGATACCACTACGCTGACCGCCACCGTCCCCGCCGCTTTAGTCGCCAAGCCCGGCACCGCCTACATCAATACCTATGCGCCACAATCCGGAACCGGCAACAACGGCTTATCGAACGCTCTCACCTTTTTGGTTTACGGCAGTCCCAATCCCGTTCCCGTCCTTTCCTCCATCTCGCCCAACACCGCCAACACCTGCACCTCGAATTGTTCCAACGTCACCATCACCCTCACCGGCTCGAGTTTCCTGCCAACTTCCACCAACGGCGGTTCCAGCGTCACCTACACCGGAGCCGCTACCAATCAGGTCGAAACCGCCATCAACGTAACCAGCATCAGCTCCACGCAAATAAAAGCGGTGATTCCCGGCACGTACTTGGCCGCGGCCGATACTGCCAAGATTAACGTCATCAACCCTCCCAGCGGCGTTTGCGTTGTGAATTGCCCGAATCTCGGCGGTGGCGACACCAACGCGACTGCTCCTATCACCACCCAGCCCTTTACCATTGGAGGAGGTGCCGCTCCGGCCAGCACCACCGCAACGGCAGCGACCGCCGAAGAAACTCCTGCAGTCAGCCAGGATGGACGCTACGTCGCATTCACCTCCGCGCAAAATGAGTTGACCCAGATTTTTGTCCGCGACACTTGCATCGGCGCGCCAAATGGCTGCTCGCCAAAAACGCAACTTGTCTCCGCAGGCGCGGATGGCACCGATGGCAACGCCGAGAGCCACACGCCCTCGATGAACGCGGATGGCCGATATGTCGCGTTCAGTTCGGCAGCAACGAATTTGGTGGAAGGGACGCTGACCAGTAGTGGCAAGCAAATCTATGTGCGCGACACGTGCGAAGGCGCATCGGGATCGTGCACACCAACCACGTCGTTGATTTCCACCGATCCGGGCGGCGCGTTAACCGGCACCGAAGCGGTTCTGCCGTCGATCAGCGCCAGCGGAAGATTCGTCGCGTTCGTCGCGGTAACAAAAAGTCTCACCACAAAAAGTGGCGCAACTGCGAATGCTTCTGGTACGCCTGCCGCGACTCCGAATGCCGCCACCGCAGCAACTCCGAATAGCGGCCTGCGCCAAGTCTTCGTCCGCGACACCTGCCTGGGCGCAACCGGTTGCACTCCCAAAACCACCAGAATCTCACTTCAGCCTGGAGATGCCAGCACCACACCAAATCCCGCTGGCCCCGCCCTAAGTGGCTTAGCAAAACAGATCGCCCTGCCAGACGCAAAAACCTCCACCGTCTTCACCACCTCAGTCCCAGTAGACGATCGCGTCTTCCTAGCCATCACCACCAACCCAAAATAAAAGCGCTCCCGTCATTCCGAACGAAGTGAGGAACTCTTCTCCGTCGCGCGCAGTAAGCGCGATGAATCCCTCTTCGATCTTGAATCCTGAGTTGCCCTGCTTCCTCGCCAAATCAACCAACGCCCACATCGAATTCTGCCCGTGCGCCAAAATCGCAACCCCGTCATTCCGAACGAAGTGAGAAATCCCTCTTCGATCGTTGCATCTTGCGTTGCCCTGCTTTCTCCCGCAGAAGCCTCACTAAATGCCTCCTCCCAAAAACAAAAGGCGCGCCAATTTCAGCGCGCCCCTCGTTGTGTCTGTGCTCTCTCTCTGGTCAGCAAATCCGTCCAACAAAAATTCCTATCCCAAAAATCCCAAATTCGTCGTCGCAAAATTCTTCAAATTCGGGAAAATCGTCGGCAAATCCGCGGCCCCCACGCCGAACCACGACGCCAACGTCGCTCCATATTGATCCAGCGCCGTCGTCGGTATCCAACGCCCGTTCTTGTCCGCGTCGTCCGGCCCTCCCAACGCCACCGTCGGGAACGTCCCGTACACCGAGTTTCCTTTCACCGCGCCACCCAGAATCACTTGATGCGATCCCCAAGCATGGTCCGTGCCGCCATTCGATCCCGGCTCCAGCGTGCGGCTGAATTCCGACAGCGTAAATGTCGTAACCGAATTCGACACGCCCAATTCCAACGTAGCGTCGTAGAAGGAAGACATTGCCTGACTCAACTGCGTCATTAATTGCGTTTGCTGCGCCAGTTGGTCGCTATGCGTATCGAATCCTCCATAGGCACAGAAGAAAATCTGTCGCCCCATCCCCAGCGCACTTTTCACCGCAATGACCTGCGCGACCTGTTGCAACTGCTGCGCTATGTACGTATCCGCAAACTTGGTCTGCAACGTGGGCGCCGATTTCAGCGCGTCCGACAGCACCACGGAATATTGCACCGCTTGCCCGGTTACTTTATTCGCGGCCTGCACCATCGATAGCCCGCTATCAAACGTCAGCAACTGCTGCGTGGCCAGAAAACGCGCCTGCGAAGCCGCGGAAGTATCGAAACCCTGCAACCCGGGAGTCTGCCCGGGATTCATGGTGAACGGATTGGTCGTGTCGCCAGTGCAAAAAATCGCGTTGCCCGAAATCGACAAAACTGGCGGGAACAGCGCTCCCGAGTTCAGCGAAGCTTGCACGCTATCCGCAACTTTTCCAGCCCACCCCGCATTCGGCGTGCCCATCAACTGTGCGCTCTGCCACTGATCCTGTTGGTCGGAGTGTGAAAAAAGATTCTCCGGCAAGTTTTGATATTTCTGATACGCCGCCTGCGTCGTTGGCTGCACCAGTGTGCCGACATTGGCCAGCACCGCAAGATTTTTCTGATTGTTGAAGAAGCCCTGCAGCTCCGGCAAATTCGGATGAAAACCG
>JBAVNY010000401.1:0-1896 GCA_049691535.1 Candidatus Acidiferrum sp. | reverse complement strand
CACCACACCAGCCCCAACAAAAATTCCTGCGATCACCAAGCAAATTACGCCGGACCGATTCGCGCGAATAGAAGGATCCATACCAATTCTCCATTCCATCCACTATGGTTTGCCAATACTTCAACCTTAGCGCCGCGCCCCCCCCCACCCCAAGCCTCAAACCCCAAAGTACCATTCCAATCAGTTAGCTGTACCAGCGATCCTTCAATTCTCTGCGCCCTCTGCGTCTCTTTCCGTCCCTCTGCGTTAAATCTTTTTCCCGCCTTCTCTGCTAAAGTAACCTCCGCCCGCCCAAACATCTCGACACCGTGAGCCTCACGAACATGCCGACTAAAACGCTTTCAATTTCCCTCGTCGTTTCCACACTCACCTGTCTCCTCGCCACATCAACTCTCGCCCAATCCTCCGAATCCTCCCACAACGCCGACTCCCTCCACCAACTCAACTCCTCCATCGAAACTCTAGTCCGCCGCGTCTCCCCCGCCGTCATTCAAATCCTCGTCACCGGCTACGGCACCGCCGAATCCACCGAAGGTGGCCAGAACACCGCCGTCATCGAACGCCACCGCGCCATCGGCTCCGGCGTCATCGTCGACCCCGACGGCTACATCGTCACCAACGCCCACGTCGTCAACGGTGCGCAGACCATCGACGTAATCGTTCCCCCGCACCCGCGATCTGTCCCAGGTCCCGATGCCGATGACGACGACCCCAATACCCAAGCCAAAAATTATCAGGCCCACATCGTCGGCGTCGCTCGCGACATCGATCTCGCCGTCATCAAAATCGATGCTCACGATCTTCCCGCCATCTCCCTCAAGCGTGCCGCGGCTCGCGCCCGTCAAGGTGAACTTGTTTTTGCTTTTGGAAGTCCCGAAGGTCTGCGCAACACCGTAACCATGGGCGTTGTCAGCGCCGTCGCCCGCCAGCCCGATCCCGATAGCCCGCTCGTCTACGTCCAGACCGACACACCCATCAATCCCGGCAACAGTGGCGGCCCGCTCGTCGATGCCGATGGCGAACTCGTCGGCATCAACACTTTCATCCTCTCTTCCTCCGGCGGCAATCAAGGTCTCGGCTTCGCCATTCCCGCAGGAGTCGTCGTCTCCGCCTATCCGCAACTTCTGAAGTTCGGCCACGTCCATCATCCTTCCATCGGCGCTCTTGTTCAGACCATCACTCCCGAACTCGCCTCCGGCCTGCATCTCCCCCGCGATTTTGGCGTCGTCGTCTCCGATATAGTTCCCGGTGGTCCCGCCGATACCGCCGGCATGAAAATTCAAGACATCATCCTCACCGTCGACGGCGCTCCCACCAGCACTCTTCCTCTTTTTTCTCTCGGCCTCAATCTTCACCGAGCAGGCGACCACGCCAAGATCGTCGTTCTCCGCGGCTCCCAACACGTTCCTCTCGACATCACCCTCATCGAAAAAGAGCACAAGGAAGACAGCCTCGCCGATAAGGTCGATCCCGTCAAAAATCTCGTTCGTCCCCTCAACCTGCTGGGCCTCGAACTCACTCTCGATCTCGCCAAAGAACTCCCCGATCTCCGCATTCCCACCGGCGTCATGGTCGCCGCGCGCACCGCCGGCACCCGCACCTCCGAAATTCCTCTGCAAGCTGGCGATGTCATTCACGGAATGAATGGCACGCCCATCATCACCCTCGAAGACCTCCGCCAAGCCCTGGCAAAACAAAAACCCGGCGACGCCGTAGCCCTCCAAATCGAACGCTACAGCCAACTCTTCTTCGTCTCCTTCGTCCGCTAACCTTCACGCATTTCTCTGCGCCCTCTGCGCTCCGACCTCTGTGCCCTCTGCGTTAAATCTTTTTCCTTCTTTAACCCCTGTGCTAACGTAAACTCTGCATGCCCAACATCCCTCTCCGTTCCGGCGG
>JBAVNY010000400.1:0-9943 GCA_049691535.1 Candidatus Acidiferrum sp. | reverse complement strand
TTACCGTACAGCGTCTTGAAGAGCAGTTCGGCCTGGGCGCTGTCACCGTCACGACCATGGGGCAGGATGCTCAAGGCTTCTTGTGGATCGGAACGCAAACGGGCCTGTATCGCTACGATGGCGCGCGAGCCACGAAAATGGTGGACGTCGAAGCAATCATCGGTCACTACGTTCAAGACTTGCTGATCGGCCCGGATGGCACACCGTGGTTTGCCGGCAGCCATGGCGTGGCTTACTACAAAAACGGCACATTTCAGGAACTGCCGATTCCCTCTAGTGCGTTGCCGCTCGCCAGCGGCAGCCAGATATTTGCTGTCGATAGCGTTGGCACGGTCTTCGTTCTGCTATTCGATCGCGGGGTTTTGCGCGTGGATTCCAATAATCCTTCGCAATCCAAAGTTTTTGGCACTCCTGAAGGAGTAACCGAGGCTGCGCTTGGGATTGTGCGCGGGCCCGACGATTCCATCTGGTTTACCTTCGGTACTCATCTGGCGCGAATCGACCCTCTTTCGGGAAACGTGCAAATAGATCCCACCATAAAAATACCCTCGGAGCGCGTCGTCGCTCTAATGTTCGATGGCCAACAGAAAATGTGGCTACGCACCGCTACGCAGCTAGCCCGGATCGATCCGCTGCTCCACAGAATCTCGCTGGATGTTGTTCCTATCGGTACGGCCAATGAAGAAGAAGGGAAGCCATCGCTGGATCAACATGGGTATCTGCTGGTGCCGTCGTCTTCCGGCTTGTATTGGGAAGACAACGACCACTGGCGCATTCTTACCGATAAGCAGGGGCTTTCGAGCAACGACGTTCAAGGAGCGTTGGAGGATAACGAAGGCACGCTGTGGGTGGCTGGTTCCGGAACAGGTCTGGATCGACTGCCCGGCATCCACGAATGGTCTGCGTGGACCACGACGGAAGGGTTACCTGACAACTCGACGTGGGCTACGATCCGCGATCACCAGGGCCGGCTGTGGGTCAGCACAGTTCATGGCATCGGGATATGGGATCCTGCGGCTAATCACTGGCACATCATCTCGTCGCTTGGTGGTCCTTCGCGTTCGGAAGTTCGGCAGATTCAGCTAGCGGGCGACGGCTCGGTATGGGCGCTTACCGCTCCGGGTTCGGTAATGCGCATCGATCCCAACAATTTTTCGATGACCGCCTGCCCGTCGTTCCACGGACGTTCGTTCCTCAGCATTCTTGCCTCACCGCAAGGCGACATCTGGGCCACTACACGAGCGCGCCTGGTGCGGTTTGATGGCCACAATGCGTCGCCTGTGCCGATTGATGTTCCCGTTCCCATCGCCGAAGGCAGCGACATCGAGTATCTCGCGTTCTCTCCATCCGGCGTTTTGTGGGGCACTGGCCCTGGAGTGTTATATCGATTTGACGGGAAGGCCTGGCGCAAATTCACGGCGCAGGATGGTCTGCAAGGGCAAGCGATTACGAGCGTCGCTTCGCTGAATGACAATGACGTCTGGATCGCTTACAACGACGTAGTCAGCGTTTCTCACATTCGTCTGGATCCTAGAGGCGTCGCACATTTTGAGAATCACGAATGGGACTTGAACATCATTGGGCAAGACTCCAAGGGCCGGGTGTGGTTCGATGGCACCGACGGCATCGCGGTCCTTTCTCCCAATGGAAGTCTCCAGCGTTTTTCCCATGCAGATGGATTGCTTTGGGATGACACCAGTCCGTGGGGCGCGCGGGAAGAAGCGGACGGCAGTTTTGTCATCGCCACTTCTCGTGGATTGGCCCGCTACGAGCCCGGAGTACACCCGCATCAGGAAAGTCGTCCACGCGCGGTATTGACCTCTGTGGTTTTAGGCAGCACGGAACGCGGCGCGTCGGAAATACCGAAGGTTCGGTCGGCGGATGGCAGTCTTACCGTGCAGTTCACGCCGATGATATTCGATAACCCTGAGCGCATTTCTTGCATGTACCAGCTCAACGGCCTGGAAAAGCAGGTTTCCGAAACTTCTTTGCGTGAGGTTCGATACGGTGGACTTCCTCCCGGCAACTACGAATTCTGGGTGCAATGCCAGCAACCTGTTTCCAAGCTGGTGTCGGCGCGCACCAGTTTTCGTTTTCAGGTATTGCCCAATTTCTGGCAATCCGGTTGGTCGCGACTTGCTGCTGTGTTTCTGCTGGTACTTGGAATCTGGGCATTCGTGTCGCTACGTACCCGCAGTCTGAACCGCCGCGGGATCGAACTGGAGCAGGCCGTGGCGCAACGCAGCGCCGAACTGCTGCAGAAAAACAAGGAACTGGAAGAAATTTCGCTGACGGATCCGTTGACCAACACGCGCAATCGCCGCTATTTTTACGAAACCATCTCGACTGACATTGCGCAGGCTTTGCGGTCACACCTCAAAACACTCGATCCCACGGCAACTCCAGGACCACGCCAGGAACTGATTTTCGTTCTCGTCGATATCGACCGGTTCAAACGGGTGAACGATGATCTCGGTCACGCGGCCGGCGATCATTTGCTACAAGAAGTTGCCAAACGCATCGCGTCCGTCATGCGCCGTTCTGACGATTTGGTGCGCTGGGGTGGGGAAGAGTTTCTATTGGTGTGCCGTACTACGGACCGCGAACATGCTGGGCTGCTTTGCAGTCGCGTGCTCGAGGCCATTCGTGACACGCCCTTCGACGTTGGCAACGGGGTACAAGTGCACAAGACTTGTTCTATCGGGTGGGCACCATTTCCATGGCTGCCGGAAGATGTGGGGATGCTCTCCATTGACAATGTCATCGAGCTTGCTGACAAGGCGCTTTACCTTTCCAAGCGCGAAGGGCGCAATCGGTCGTACGGGATGCTTCCTTCGCCCACGGCACTGCGATCTGAACGCACCATCAGCATAGAAAACCTGCGCGACTGCCCTCCCGACCTGGTTCAAATCGTCTAATTCGTTTGCCCTGCAGCAACCTGTGCAGCAGCTAAAAGCCTGACCCCTGAGAGAGGTGAGCAACAGGATTAGCCTTAGATTTTCGATACGGATTGGCAGTTTACGATTGCGCGGCGCGTTCCAGTTCTGCAAGGTCGATCTTCTTCATTTTCAACATGGCCTGCATCGCTTTCGGGTTCTTGATGAGCTCCGGCAACCGCGTGGGCACGATCTGCCACGACAATCCAAACTTGTCTTTCAGCCAGCCGCATTGACTCTCGCTTCCTCCAGCGGAAAGCTTTGACCAATATTCATCCACTTCCTGCTGCGAGTCGCACCGCACCACGAACGAGACCGCCTCATTGAACTTAAACATCGGCCCGCCGTTTAGCGCTATGAACCTCTGCCCGTCCAGTTCAAACGCAATCGTGAGCGGTTTGCCCTTGGGAACTGGAACCTCTTTCGACCGCAATTCATCCAGCCGGCGCGAGTTCTTGAATATGCTGAGATAAAAATTCACCGCTTCGTCGGCGTTCGCGTCGAACCACAGAAACGGCGTAATTCGTGGAGATTGTTCAAAAGAACTCATCGCTTTGACCTGACCCTTAGTTGGAATTTTGCGCCGTCGTCTGAAATTTCCCGGAGGCGTCCATTTCGTGAGGCTGGTGCGCCAATCTAAACATAGATTGCTTGCATATGGCAAGTAATGCCGGTGCCCGCTCTACCTCTCGAAGGGATAGTCACCATCGTGGAACTTCATACACGGAAACCCAATGGCGCGGTCCCTACTGGTGTTTCTTGGCGTCAGCGCATCCAACCAGTTACAATAGAGTGTTGGCGAGGACTTCACCCGAACCTATCAAGCCACCGGGGAACTGCCTCAGCTCGTCGAGGAATCACTAACTTTTCATGGATATCGCCAAGATTTTAGACACAGTCGTCGCGCGTTTTATCGGTACCAAGCACGAGCGCGACCTCAAAAAATTACAGCCCATCGTAGTGGCCATCAATGCCCAGGAACCTGAGGTACAAGCCCTTAGTGACGAGCAACTCAAAGAACGTTTTGCAGCGCTGAGGACTCAGGTTCAGGAACGCCTGAAGGACGCCGATCCAGCGGACGACACGTATAAAGACCAGTTGCAGGTTGCGTTGGATGCGGTCACTGTTCCTGCATTTGCGGTGGTTCGCGAAGCTGGCCGCCGCTTTCTGAAAATGCGCCATTTCGATGTACAGCTCATCGGTGGCATGGTTTTGAACAGCGGGAAAATCGCCGAAATGAAAACCGGTGAAGGCAAGACGCTGGTCGCCACGCTTCCTGCGGCGCTCAACGCCCTTGCGGGCCGAGGCGTGCACATCGTTACCGTGAACGATTACCTGGCGCGTCGCGACGCGGAATGGATGAGCCCGCTGTTTAAGGCTCTGGGCCTTACGGTTGGCGTCATCGTTCACGATCTCGATGATGTGCAGCGGCGCGCCGCCTATGCCGCCGATCTGACTTACGGCACCAACAATGAATTTGGCTTCGACTATCTTCGCGACAATATGAAGTACGATCTCGCAAGTTGCGTGCAGCGCGGGCATCAGTTCGCGATCGTTGACGAAGTCGACTCCATCTTGATCGACGAAGCGCGCACCCCGCTGATTATTTCCGGGCCCTCGGAAGAATCCACAGACAAGTATTTCAAGATCGACAAAATCATCCCGAAGCTGATCAAGGACATTGACTACACGCTGGATGAAAAGCATCGCACTGCCACACTAACTGAAGAGGGCGTGAGCAAGTGCGAACGGCTCCTCAGTCTCGGCAACCTGTACGATCCCGCGCACATGGAGACGATTCACCACGTTTATCAGGCTCTTCGCGCGCACACTCTGTACAAGAACGACGTCGATTACGTAATTAAAGACGGCGAAGTGATCATCGTGGACGAATTTACTGGACGGCAGATGCCGGGACGGCGCTGGTCTGATGGCCTGCACCAGGCGGTTGAAGCAAAAGAAGGCGTGAAAATCGAACGCGAGAATCAAACACTCGCGACCATCACCTTCCAGAATTATTTCCGCATGTACAAGAAACTTGCGGGCATGACTGGTACCGCGGAAACAGAAGCTGCCGAATTTGGCAAGATTTATAATCTCGACGTCGTGGTGATTCCTACGAATCGCACGCTGATTCGTAAAGAGAATCCGGACGTTGTCTATCGCACTGAAAAAGAAAAGTTCGAAGCGGTCGTCAACGGAATTTTGCAGGAAGACAACACGCTGGCTAACGGCATTCGCCAGTATCACGAGCGGGGCCAACCTGTGCTCGTGGGCACGATTTCGATTGAGAAGTCGGAAACGATCGCGGACATTCTCAAGCGGGCCGGGGTTCCACATCAAGTGCTCAACGCCAAGCAACACGAACGCGAATCGCGCGTGGTCGCGCAGGCGGGTCGCAAAGGCGCTGTTACCGTGGCCACCAACATGGCCGGCCGCGGTACGGACATTCTCCTTGGTGGCAATCCTGAATCACTGACTCGCGAATATTTCCTGAAGAACAAAATGGCCATCCCCTACGCTGCCGCTCCGGCCGTGCTGGGCGTCGATGGAGCCAACAGGGATGCTCCGCAACCCGCCGTGCAGATGGTGCTGTTCCAGCACGAAGGTAAGATTTTCCAGGTCGCGCAGGATCAGTGGAAACCGGTTTACGATCAGTTCGCCGAGCAGTGCAAAGCCGAACACGATGAAGTCGTGGCGCTTGGCGGTCTACATATTCTCGGCACCGAACGCCACGAAGCCCGTCGTATCGACAATCAGTTGCGTGGCCGCGCAGGGCGCCAGGGCGACCCCGGCTCGTCGCGATTCTTCCTTTCACTTGAAGACGACTTGATGCGTATTTTCGGCGGCGAACGCGTGAAACAATTGATGTTCCGCCTGGGTATGACCGAAGGCGTGCCCATCGAATCGCGGCTGATTTCCAGTCGTATTGAAAATGCGCAGAAATCCGTGGAAGCGCAGAACTTCGACGCTCGCAAACACCTGCTGGAATACGACGATGTAATGAACAAGCAGCGCGAGACGATTTACGCCATTCGCCGCTCTGCGCTGGAAGGCAAAGATCAGCGGGACTACGTTCTCGGCGTTGCCGAAGACGTTGCCCGCGAACTTGTGGACACCTATTGCCCGCGCGAACAGCATCCCGGCCAATGGAATACCACGCAATTTATTGCCGAAGTGAATAGCCAGTTTGGCGTCGATGCTAAAGCTGCCGGCGCGGATCCAACGACGCTAAATCACGATCAACTCGGCGACGCGCTGGCCGATGCGATCCAGGAGCGCTACGCCGAGAAGGAAAAGCAGTTCAGTCCGGATCTTCTTCGATGGCTGGAGCGCCGGATCATTCTCGATGTCGTCGATACCCAGTGGAAAGACCATCTTCTCTCTCTCGATCACTTGAAAGAAGGCATCGGGTTGCGCGGTTACGCCCAGAAAGATCCGATTGTCGAGTTCAAGAAGGAAGCGTTCATTCTGTTTGAAGACATGATGGCGCGTATCGACAACGAAACCGTGCGCTATCTCTTCCATGTACAGATTCAACAGAACGAAGCGCCACCACCTCAAGTTGGGCCGCCGCCGGAACCGTCGCGCCGCCAGCCACCCAGTCTGGGCGCTGCTACCGCCGTGGCCAGCGCTGCGGCTCGTGCATCCGAAGCTCCGGCGTCTCCCCAGCGTTTGCCGGATTTTGCGCGATCTCTGGAACGCAAACAGGAACGCCAGCAACGCGATCTGCAATATCAGACTGGGCCCGCGCAAGCCGAAGCTCCAAAGCCGGTTCGTACCGGCGCCAAAGTAGGCCGCAACGATCCTTGCCCTTGCGGCTCGGGCAAGAAATACAAGAAATGCCACGGTGCCAACGCCTAGATACTGTGCAATCGGACATCTGATAAAACGAGGACAACATGCCACCACCAGGCGCAGGCCCAGCTCAAATGCCCGAACGCCATCCGATTCCCGGGGTCAAAAATCTTGTCGCAGTCGCCAGTGGCAAAGGTGGCGTAGGTAAAACCACTGTGGCGGTAAATCTCGCGCTCTCCTTGGCGAAACTGGGGCACCAAGTTGGTTTGCTTGATGCCGATGTTTACGGTCCAAACGTGCCCATCATGCTGGGCTCCAACGCCGAGCCGATGGCCACGGCGCAGCAGCGCATCATTCCGGTGGAGGCCCAGGGCATCAAGATGATTTCTATGGGGCTGTTGAATCCCGGAGACAAACCGGTGATTTGGCGCGGTCCCATGCTGCACAGTGTCATCACGCAATTTCTGCGCAGCGTGGAATGGGGCCAACTGGATTACCTGATCATCGATCTGCCGCCTGGTACCGGCGACGTGCAGCTCACCTTGATACAAACTGTTGCGGTGAGTGGCGCAGTGATCGTGACCACGCCGTCGGTCGTGGCGCTCGCCGATGTCCGCAAAGCCATCGAAATGTTCCGGCAGGTTAACGTAGAAATTCTCGGTGTCGTGGAGAACATGAGTTCCTTCATGTGCCCGCACTGCAAAGAACCGATCGATATCTTTGGCCACGGAGAAGGAACCAAGACCGCGGTTGCCTACGGGGTTCCAGTGCTTGGCGAGATTGAAATCGATCCGCGCATTCGTCTGGGCGGCGATACCGGCAAGCCCGTCGCTGCACAAGGTGAATCCGCTCCCGCAGCACTGAGCCTCTACCGGGTAGCCAAGGCTGTAGTCGCGCGCCTGGACGAAGTGGCAGCCACGAACAGCGGCCCCAACATCCAAATCGATTAGTTCGACTGTTCCCGAACGCGGCGGCGCTCCGCCGGCCAAATAATACAAATATTTTTTCCCTTGTGAGGCGGCAGCCGTTCTACGGAGAATCGGTGTCGCCCTAGATGCGGTGGAAAGCGCGCTCGATTTCCTTTACGGAGTAGCGCAGGACTACGGGGCGTCCGTGTGGGCAGCTCATTGGGCAGTCGGTCTTGGCCAGTGCCGCGAGCAGCCATTCCATTTTAATTTGATCGAGCGGCATGTTGACCTTGATTGCCGCGTGACACGCGGTGGAAGCAGCGATTTTGGACTGCAGCGTGTCGATGGAGATGGCGGCGTTTTCGCGCTCGAGGCCGTCCAAAATCTCAGTAAGCAGATGTTCAGCATCGTTGGCAGCCACGCCGGCGGGGACTGCCTGCACGGCGACGCTCTTCGGTCCCATGGGCTCGACTTCGAAACCATTGGCGGCTAGTTCTTCGGCAATTTTCTCGTAGATGACAAGTTGGCGTGGCGCGAGTTCGAGAATCATGGGCATGAGCAGGCGTTGTGCTTCCACTTTGCCAGCGCGGCGCGCTTCCAAATGTTGTTCGAAAAGAACGCGTTCGTGCGCGACGTGTTGGTCGACAATCCACAGGCCTTCGCCATTTACCGCAACGATAAAACTTGAACTGACTTGGCCCAACGGCTTGAGATCGGCGATCTGATCGGGGCGGGGAAGAGTGGCTGGCGAATCTGCGTTCGCGCGCGCGAAATTCTCCGCCCATTGTACGGTCGAATTTGGCGAGCCGGGCATGGCACCCGGAGTAAAGGAGTCACCGGGGCCAAAAGGGAATCGCTGCGGAATCGCTTGTTGTGACGCGGAGGTGAGGTCGTAGGCGCCTCCCGATGCGTAATCAGAACCAACGCCGGAGCCGACGCCGATTTCTTCGAGTGGCGGAATAATGGCGCGCGGAACGCCGGAATTTGCGTAGGGCTCGGTGAAGCCGCCAGAGAACGTACCTGGAGGTGCGGGCGGATTCGGGGCTGTGCCGCCTGCGGCCATGGCGAAACTGGGGACAGGTCGTGTGCCCATCAACGCCTGGCGGATCGCGTCGCGCGTGAAATCGTGCACGAATTGCGAACGACGGAAACGAACTTCGATTTTGGCGGGATGTACGTTGACGTCGACTTCATCGTAGGGCATTTCCAGGAAGAGCAGCGTGGCGGGGAAGACGGTAGGTGGCAAAATGTTGCGATAGGCCTCATGAATGGCGTGGAGTATCAAGCGATCGCGAACCAGGCGGCGGTTGACGAAAACGTAGATCCCGTTGCGATTGGGGCGCTGCACTTCGGGGCGGGACGTGAAACCAGTAACGATGAGATTGGCGTTGGCTTCGCTGGGGTCCATCTCTGGCTCGGTGATGGCGCCACGAAACGGGCCGGAAACCACAGGAATTTCGACCAATTCTTCGAGAGCCTGGCGGCCGAAGAGCTGGTAAACGCGGTCGGATAGATTTTGCGCGGGGGGACAATTCACGATTTCCTGTGTGGGGGTGGTAAGCGCAAATTGTTTGGAAGGATTGGCCAGCGCGTAATGGGTGACCAGCGACGCGATGTGGCCAAGTTCAGTGGTGTCGGACTTCAGAAATTTACGCCGCGCCGGGACGCAGTAGAAAAGATCGGCAACGCTTATGGTGGTGCCCGGAGCGAGCCCGGCTGGTTTAACACCGATGAGTTTGCCGCCGGCGAATTCCACGCGTGTGCCTTCGGGTTCGCTGGAATCGCGAGTTTCGAGAAGCAGGCGCGAGACGGCAGCGATGGAGGGAAGCGCTTCGCCGCGAAAACCCAGCGTGGAGATGGAGAGCAGATCGTCGGCGGTGCGAAGTTTGCTGGTGGCGTGGCGTTCGAACGCGAGGAGCGCATCATCGTGCGCCATGCCGTGGCCATCGTCGATGACGCGAATCATCCGCTTGCCGCCCATTTCGGTTTCAATGCGAATGGACGTGGAGCCGGCGTCGAGAGCATTCTCCAGAAGCTCTTTTACCACCGAGGCAGGGCGTTCCACGACTTCGCCTGCGGCGATTTTATTGGCGACAGCTTCAGGCAATATGCGGATGCGACTCATAGGTCAGATTTGATTTTACCTATTTAATCTGGATGCCGAGTTGGTCGAGTTGGTCTTTGTCTACGGCGGAGGGAGACTCGGCCATTAGATCGACTGCGGCCGTGGTTTTGGCGAAGGCGATGACTTCGCGAATCGATTTTTCGCCGGAGAGCAGCATGACGACGCGGTCCATCCCC
>JBAVNY010000399.1:0-1517 GCA_049691535.1 Candidatus Acidiferrum sp. | reverse complement strand
GAGCTACGCCTGGGCGATGACGGTCGACCTAAGCCTTTGCACGGGTTGCAATGCCTGCGTGGTTGCCTGTCAGGCGGAAAATAATATCGCGGTGGTCGGAAAAGAGCAGGTCGCGATTGGCCGCGAGATGCATTGGATTCGAATTGATCGCTACTTCGAGGGCAGCCTGGAAGACCCGGCCATCCTGCACCAACCGGTGCTCTGTATGCACTGTGAAAAGGCCCCCTGCGAGATTTCTGCCCAGTGGCGGCAACCGTACACAACGATGAGGGACTCAATACCATGATTTACAACCGTTGTGTCGGGACCCGATATTGCTCCAACAACTGCCCGTATAAGGTCCGGCGCTTCAATTTCCTCGAATACAGTCCGCAGGCTGACTCCGCTCTTGCACAACGACAGAACCCGAACGTAACGGTCCGCCGGCGTGGTGTGATGGAGAAATGCACCTATTGCGTCCAGCGAATAAATGCCGCCCGTATCCAGTCCGACTTAGAAAACCGCAGGATCCGTGACGGCGAGATCGTAACGGCGTGCCAACAAGCTTGTCCGGCTGAAGCGATTGTCTTCGGCAACTCACTTGATCCTGAGAGCGCCGTCTCCAAGCGGCGGAGTGAGCCCGTCAACTACGGCCTGCTGGCAGAACTCAACACCCAGCCGCGGACCACTTATCTAGCCCGGATCCGGAACCGGGAGAAAGGGATTTGAGATGGATACACCTGTGGTGGCGCCGACCGAAACTTACGGTGAGATCAACGAGCAAATCAGCGACGACGTTCTGAAACGCCCGCGTCATTGGGGGTGGCTTTTCGGTTTTGGGTGCGCCTTCGGCCTCTTGTCGGTGTTAATGGCGTCGCTCTTCTGGCTTTTCTTCCGAGGAGTTGGCATCTGGGGAATCAACATTCCGGTCGCGTGGGGCTTTGCCATTGTCAATTACGTCTGGTGGATCGAGATCGCGCAAGGCGGAACTTTTATCTCCGCGGTTCTGCTGCTGTTTCATCAGCCCTGGCGCACGTCGGTCAACCGCATGACCGAATCAGTCACTCTCTTCGCGCTGGCCTGTGCCGGTTTATTCCCGCTGCTCCATCTCGGCCGACCCCAATACGCGTTCTTTCTCTAGCCGTACCCAAACACCCTCGGGCTGTGGCCGCAATTCATTAGTCCGCTCGTCTGGGACGTTTTTGCGGTAATGGTCTACGGTTCGATCTCGATCGTTTTATGGTATCTGGGCCTCCTTCCAGATCTGGCCACTTTGCGCGACCGCGCCCGTCCTAAATACTTGCGGCGTCTTTATAGCATCGTGTCCTTCGGTTGGCGCAACTCTGCGCGCCACTGGCACCATTATGAAACGACCTACAAGGTGATCGCCGCCCTGGCTGTGCCGCTCGTCGTCTCGGTCCACAGCATCGTCGGGCTGGATTTCGCTTACACTATCGTACCTGGCTGGCACTCCACGATTTTTCCGCCCGCCTTTGTGGTGGGCGCCATTTTCGCCGGATTCGCGATGGTTCTTACGC
>JBAVNY010000398.1:0-3686 GCA_049691535.1 Candidatus Acidiferrum sp. | reverse complement strand
GACGAGCGGCGAGTGGCGACGCCGTGGTGGAATTGGGTGATGGTGCCGGCGGCAGTGGCGTTGGCAGCGGTGTGCCTGCTGCTTTCGTGGCAGAACCGTAAGCTGGGAGAGCGACTGAAGATTGCGCAGCGTGCCGCGAGCGAATTTGAAAAGGAACGGGAGCACGTTGAAGAGCTGGTGAGCGTGCTGGCGGCGCCGGACACGATTACGGTGAAGTTGGCGGGCACGGGCGACGCGGCGCAAGCGCAGGGAGTGGTGAAGTACAACAAGCGGACGGGCACGATGCTGTATTCGGCACAGCAATTACCGGCGCTACCGGCGCAGAAGGTGTATCAGATGTGGCTGGTGCCGACGAATGGGGCGCCGATCAGCGCGGGAGTGTTTACACCTGCGGAGAGTGGACAGTTGTTGAGCGCGCAGGTGCCGGCGAATACGGAGCCGAAGGCGTTTGCGGTGACAATTGAGCCAGCGGGCGGAGTGCCTGCGCCTACCGGGGCGAAGGTATTGTTGGGGGCGAGTTAGCAGACCTTGAAAGAGAAATGACGGTGGCTGGCGTCGTGCGGGAAGCTGCACTGAGAAACCTCAAAAATATCCAATCCAGACATTGATGAGCAGGCGTAGTGGAAGTGGAACGTCACAGTTCCGCTCAGTTGCTTACGGCCCGAGAGAGTGAGGAAGGACGCTCCAAGCTCTCTCGGGTTTTTTGCTTTTGTCGAGGTTAGTAGATTGTGCGCGGGGTGGGTCGGGAGATTAGGAGTGCGTTGAAGGAAGGATTGTCTTGTGCCGGCAAGATGCCGGCGCTGACTGCAGCTACATGGGGATGGGGTCGTTGGCGTGGCGGGTGACGTACCAGCAGGGACTTTGACTGGAGTGGGGGAATAACGAGCGAGCGCAGGGCAGGTCTTCTTCCGGCTTCGCGGAATCGATTTCGAAATCATACTTACCAGATTTATTGGGAATGGCGAGCATGCGAGTCCGATGTACGGAAGAGGAGGCGGGTCCGGCTTTAGGGAAGAGCTGGCGGGTGTGGAACAGAAAAAAATCGATGGTGTAGATGAGGAAAAAGAGAGCGCCAAGAGAGACCAGGATGCGGCGGAGAAGCATGTTGGGACGACGGACGGAAATTTCAGTGTCGGTCATGGGCGTGTGGTAAGTGCGGGAGAACTGTACAGGAAATGAGGAGAGCAAGCCAGAGGAGGGTGCAAAGGAGCAGTGTGAGTGGGAAAGCGCAGAAAGAGCGGGGAAAGGCGCAAAGCGGCTAGGCGAATTAGAAGCAGGGCGATACAAACTATTGATAGAGAATAACTTACTTACGTAAGCGCCGGCGTTCCAAATGGGTACTAAGGGTGCAGATAAAGAGTGGACCATCTGGGCGTGGGAGCGGTGGTCTTCCTGCGGGTATCCGGTCCCTTCCTGTTCGAGTGGGCCCCCACGCCAGATAGAAAAGTGCGCAGGAAGGTGATGTGTTGATTCTCTGGCGGTGTGGGGACCGCCAGCGTAGAGTGAGTGTGACACTCAAGAATCTCTCGTTTCCCTGGCAAGCCAAACGGGAAGCCCGCAACGGGAGGCAAGCGTGAAAATTCTAATCGCGTATGACGGATCGAGTTCATCGGAAGCGGTGATCGGGGAAGCGGTAGCGCGTCCGTGGCCGGCCGGGTCGGAGTTCGCGCTGATCACGGCGCTGGATCCGTTTTTCTTTACGAAGGCACCGCTGCTGTTGGATGAGGCGAAGAGAAGCACGGAACAGGCGCTGGAAGAAGCGGCGAAACCGCTGCAACAAGCCGGCTGGCCAGTAGAGACAAACATGGTGCTGGAGAATCCACGACACGCGATTACCCGATGCGCGGTGGACTGGAAGGCGGATTTAATTTTGCTGGGGTCGCATGGAAAGAGCGCGTTCAGCAGGTTGCTGCTGGGAAGTACAGCGCAGGCAGTGTTGCGCCACGCGATGTGTTCCGTAGAACTTGTGCGAGGTACGGAAAAGGAAGCAGCTACGGGAAGAGGAATGCATATTTTGATTCCCACGGATGGATCGGAAGATGCGGAAAAGGCGGTGAAGATGGCGGCCACGGTGCCATGGCCAAGCGGAACGGAAGCTCGCGTGATTTCGTGTCCGGAACTGCCGATTCTGATTGGAGAGTTTCCCTATTATTCGCCGGAGCAGACCGAGGAACTTGCAAAGAGCGGAGAAGTGCACGCGAAAGAAAGTGTGACGAAAGCGGCGGCGGTGCTGGCGAAAACGGCGTTGAAGGTAAGCACGGAAGTGACGGAGCCGAAGGATTCGCCGGCGCGCGCGATTTTAGAAGTGGCCGATGAGTGGAAGGCGGATTTGATTGTGATGGGATCGCACGGGCGGCGGGGATTAGATCGGATTGTGCTGGGGAGTGTGTCAGAGAGTGTGGCGCTGCATGCGCGGTGTTCGGTGGAAGTGGTGCGATGAGCTAAGCGAAAGAAAGATAAAGATAACGCAGAGACGCAGAGGACGCTGAGGAAGCGCGGAGACGGCTGTGGGTGAGAGCGGTTGTGCACGGTGGCGAGCGATGTACGGCGACGCTTTGCAGACGTCCGGCAGCGTCGGAGTGCGCTGGTTGGGCCGAACGAGATGCCTAGGGGGACGGGCTACAGGGCAACTACTTTGTGGTGCTCGGGAGCGGAAACCTGGGTGAAAGAGCAATCGACGATCTGGTTGATGGCATAGATGGATTCGCGTTCACAGGAACGGCAGCGAAGAACGAAGACGCGGGATACGAGGTGAAATTGGGAGTCGTCTCCCTGATGCAAGCCGTGCATTTCATTTTCTTTCTGGCTGACGATGGGCGGAATGCGAACAGGTTTGCTGCAATGGCGACAAAGAACACCGCGGAAATGCTGACTGATGGGTTCTGCTGACATCGAAAAAACTCCTTAAGAGAATCGCTGAGCTTCGCGGCTTGTGGAGAATACCGAATGGCCGGGGAGTTGTCCACCCGAAGATAGGGGATAAAAGGAGGAAAAAATGTGATGGGGATCACCTAACTTTGTACCAGCTAAGAGACGCTGAATGTGATAGATAGCGTGCAAGTGTACGCTAGATGACAGAGCGAGCTAGCGGCGAGGGGGAGATCGGTTGTGCAAAACTTTTAGAGAGATTTCGATGCGGAGCATTTGCGGAAGTGATGGAAGGAAAGCAAATCGTGGACCGCTGGGGAAGGAAAGCGTGGTGTGATAAACTAAAAGCGCGTGGGGCCGTGGCGCAGCTGGGAGCGCGCCTCGATGGCATCGAGGAGGTCGTGGGTTCGAACCCCATCGGCTCCACCAATTGAAGAAGGCAAAGAATTTATCCTCGAAAACCTCTGACTGTTGCCAGCTTTCGATTTTTCCTCTTGCATTCAAATATGAATCTTTCACTCTTGCAGAGGAAAATCGTCAATGGCTCACTTCACTCTAATTGCACGCATTAATTCGGGCGATGGCAGATTTCCGTTCGTCAATGTGCAGTTCTCGAAGAATCATCGGCCGCTTCCGATCGTAGGAGCGACCTATTATCTTCGCCCAACCAGCGGCGATAGGCGCACTCCGATGAAGATCGGGAAAGATGATGCCGCATCGTTTAAGCGATTGAAGCAGACCACACGGTGCCAGTCGGTCTTCGATTTCCACTCGCCTTGGGCGTTCTTCCAATCGCGCCGCGTGGCGACTGACAGACT
>JBAVNY010000397.1:0-2265 GCA_049691535.1 Candidatus Acidiferrum sp. | reverse complement strand
TTACCAGCTCTAAGCTGACCAAATGCAAATACCCAAGGAGCGATTGGATGATGCCAGCCTAACAAGTCGTCTGGGAATGCGCTGTACGAAAACGCACAAATATGTAACGGCTGTGCAGGCTTATTTCTGAATCCGATACTCGCCGCTAGGGAGTGGAGTTTGCGATGTGCTCTTCGGCAGCTCAGGGGCCTTGATGTAGCTCATCGGTACCTGTCCCGTCAGAGAATCCATCCAGATTTCAATCGAATTCACCTGAGCGTCGTTGAATGTTACTCCACGCTGGTGAACCGCCATGTTACGGACCGCCAAGTCTAGGGTAGGAACAGAGCCGTCATGGAAGTATGGTCCGGTTTTTTTGATGTTCCGCAGCGAGGGGACCTTGAAGACCATCTTGTCGGTCTCATCCTTGGTAACCTGGTAGCGTCCCTGATCGGTTTGAATGGGCCACGGCTTCATGACGCCGAGCTTCTGGTACGTCGATCCTCCAACATACGGACCGTAGTGACACCATTGGCAGCCGGTTGCGGCGAAGGTGTTGAAGCCCGATTTCTCGGCGTCAGTCAGGGCTGACTGGTCACCCTCGAGGAAGGCATCCCATCGCGACGGAGTCACAAGTCCGCGCTCGAACGCTCCAATTGCCAGCGCCATGTTGTCGTAGGTAACCGGATCTTTATCGTTTGGAAAGGCCGTCTTGAAAAGCGCAACGTACTCCGGCATGGACGTGATCACTTGCACGGCCGCGGCATTTGAGGGCATCGCCATCTCAACTGGGTTGGTGATTGGACCTTTTGCCTGCTCCTCGACGGTGGGAGCGCGTCCGTCCCAGAACTGCACGAAGTGTCCCGCAGCGTTGTACACGGTTGGTGCGTTGCGGTTTCCCTTCTGGTTTTTATGCCCGGTCGACACACTCTTGGATTCCGCGCCATAGGCGTCGAGTGGATGACAGGTATTGCAGGAAATCTTCTGGTCGGCCGACAGGCGAGGATCGTAGTACAGTATTCTTCCCAGCGTCACTTTCGCGTCCGTAATAGGATTGTCGGGCGAGCTCATCACCGCGGGAAGCGGTGCGAAGAGCTTTAATGCCTCGGCGTTCACCTGCACCTTGCCGGGAGCCGACAAAAGATAGGTGATGGGGATGAGGACGAGCGTAAGTAGAAGTGCGAACAATCTAATGTAGCGTACTTTGAAATTTGACATAAACGCCCCCTTGAGGACTGCCCAGCCGGTGGATAGGAGTTGTTCTGTTGAGTCTGCCCTTTTCATGAGTTTTCCCCTCTCAGAAGCGGCGGCCATTTTTGAGTTGGAGACTGATGCGACATTCTGAATAGTGCATCTCGTGTGCCGATTCACCAGCAATTCGCAACTGATTGTCGGGTGGGAGCTTGCAGCTCCCCAGACTGTCTCCATCATTATCGGAAGTTCAAAAAACTGAACGGCGAGCCTTGCCGTGTTCAAATCTGTGTACATCCGCCGTGCACGTAAATTAGCCGCCCTAAGGTCGACCACTTCCATTGACTTTCCGGTTGTCTCATTAGGAGGTCATGTGCGACCGATAAGTCGTTGATCTGCCTGATGCTCGAGGTAGTCCTCGAGAAACAGGCTCACGGCTAAACTAGGTGGAAGGGAAACGATTCGAAATCTGAACATCAATCATCTCTGGTGCTTCAATTGCGCCCAGACATTTCGCGTTTTCTACGTAACGATCCCTTGGAGCCGTTCACTGCGAAAGGAGCAACATGGAAGCTCTGCAACTTGCGCGGTTCACCGCTCGCAGTCATATTTCATTACCCGGCTACCTTCTCTCCGCTCGCGGTGGCAGCACTTCCGTTTGTGATATCGCCAGAAAATTCAGTTCTTGTGTTGTTGTCCACTCGAACAGGGGGAGCACGCGTACGATTCCACTCGATGACGATTCGTCCACTGGCGGCAGCTATCTCGCAGACATCGACACTTACGCGCAAGGGCGTCCCACGCTGTTTGGAAAATCTGTGCTCATCTCTCCGTCGATAGCTGCGATGACCACTGGACAGAAGAGCATTGCGTTCGGAGACTTCTCGCGATTCATTCGCAGAGAAGTTGCGAACAGCTTGACCACGAAGACGTTTGTCGAGCACTGGGCCGAGTACGGATAAATCGGTTGGATGGGGGCGTCGGAAAAGGAACGGCGTTTTAAAACTGAATTAATGAGGGGTGCCGCTCCCGCAAGGGAGTCGTGTTCGGCGCTACAGCAAAATAAGAGCAACGGGGAAGTAGATAATTCAGAGT
>JBAVNY010000396.1:0-10232 GCA_049691535.1 Candidatus Acidiferrum sp. | reverse complement strand
TTACGGAACTGTAACGTCTGTTGCAGAAACGCGTCAAGCCTGTGAGCGTTGGAAAACGTGGAAAAATGACCGCAATCTGAAGAGTTTTTCAGTTCCACGCATTATTTTTTGCGATCAGGTCCTGAGTCATGAAGTGAGCCGTTCAACTTTGATCCCACAACAATGTGCGGTTGCCCAAGTTCACCCATGCATTGAAGTCAATGTGTTCCGAAGGAGCTGAAGTATCGATACAAGAGCACCGCACCCGCTACATTACCCGCTACAGTGCCCAACCTAGGCAACAAGCGCATCGCTAAGAAACAATACCTAACACCAATATTTTTCTGGATTTAAAGTGGTGAACCGGGGAGGACTCGGACCTCCAACCCGTTGATTTCCGCAGATAGCCCGTAGTGTTGATTCGTGTAGCTTTTTCCGGTGTCTTCAGTGCTCCTGTAGTGCCGTGTTCGGGTGGGTTTTGGACCCGTTTCGGACCCAAGTGCGCGAGGAAAATTCGAAAGCATCATGCTTTCGGTTTAGTACCAATATCGGAAACATCGCGGACCGCAGCGGGGCGTCGCCGAGGAGGTTGAATGACAAAGTTTGGGCGCTTTGAGTTCGGGAAAGAAGAACCTAGTGAGATCTACGAGGGGGACCATCTGAAACTTGAAAAAGAATACATCAAGGTCATTGAAGGCCCGGCCTTACTCGATGAGGAAGCCAATCATGTCGTAGCTGTGATTCACTTGGACAGAGGTCAGAGTGTGCGAAAGATAAACAAAAAGCAAAAGTCCGCCCAATAGTGATCGATCGGAGTGAAGGAATGGCTGAGAAAGGTCGGACGAACAATCCTCTCAGAACAGTGCAGGTATCAGAGAATCAGGCCAGGAGCAGGTCGGACGAAATGTTGACGTTCGTTGATTTCGGCGAGAAATCAAGTCGATGAGGGCTAGTCCACTGGTGCGCCGGGTCCTCGCAGCTGTAAGCGCGCGCGATGCTGAGAGTGACCTGCAGATTCTAAATTCGGACGATTTGACCGATAGCGCTTTAGGTCCGCCAGAAGAGGAGCAGTTGGAAGAGCGCAGATTGCGGCTTCGGCACGGTCTGACGAATATGCAGAGATTATTCTTGTTCGGGAAGCTCAGTCGGGTCGACCGACAAAGATGCAGCACTCGCCGCAGGCTATTCGTTGAGCGTGGCCGAGAACACTCGGCAAAAGATCTGGAAACCCCGGCTTGTCGAAGAGTTTAGTCAAGTGAAGTCTCGCTTGTCGCCGCCGATTCCCTCTCGTGCGTCGGTCGTCTCGAGGCAGTATGCTACATCTAACTTGAGAGCTGTGAAGTTAATGAACCTCAGAAGTGGGAGTGCAGGATCCCGCGACGCGGAGGGCGTCGTGACGCAGCGAGAGCTACTGGAAAGAGGCGATGGCTGCGGGCATGTCTTCGAAACTGGAGAAGAGATTAAGGATGCCGACAAGCTTGAGAGTCTGGACTGTAAATTTAGTGGGCTTATATAAGTGGATAGAGCCGCCACTGTGTTTGGCGGCGGTGAGATGGCGCATGAGCATGCCGATGCCGCTGGAATCGATCGTGAGGACTTCCTCGAGGTCGAGAATGATCTTGTTGTGACCTTCACTAAGCATGGAGGTCATGACGGAATTGAAACGGTCGAGGGGCGGACCCATGCACAGGCGACCCTTCATCTTGACGATTTTGACCCCGTCTTGCGAGCGTGTGTCGATATCCAAATGGCGACCTCGGTTGAAAGGAAGGGTGGCGCGGCTTGGCGTAGTCGTACCGCAGACCTAGCGTTGACACCCAATATCCCCTTTGTTAGAGTGCGCGGACAAGTTAGTGAATCTGCCCCAAAAAAGCAAGGAACCCCTGTCCTAGGGTGTCCGACTTGCTTGTGAACGGTTGTTAGGGGAAAACCGAACGTTGCCGAGCGCTGACCAAGACGCCATCCTGGATACTTCTGCGCTTTCTACGAGCCTGCTAGCGGAGCGGGAAGTTGCGCCCCGCGCGCGCGCCTTGGCGAAATTTGTGGCGGGGCTGTTAGGGGACGCGGCGGTCAGCGTGTACACACTGGCTTCGGACTCAACTGCGACGTACTGGATACCGAAAGCGACGCTGGGCGAAGTGGCGATCCATGAAGAGTCTATTGCGGCGGGCGGCGGAATACTGGGCAGATTGCTGGACGAGCAGGAACCGGTGCTGCGAAACGCCGCAGATCTGAGACGCGAAGATTATCCGCACATCGATACACGCAAAACTTTTCTGTCTCTCTGCTATATACCGCTATTTCACAACGAAAACTTATTGGGAGCGCTGGAGATTTTTTCGTTCGAGGAGGAACTTGCGCCCGAGGCCGCGGAGGCGTTGCTGCCGGCGTGCGGGGTGGCGGCTGCGGCGATTGAATCTGCGCAAACGTTTGAGACGGAGCGAAACGACACGCTGAGATCGATTACGCGGCTGACACAACTGTACGACCTTGAAAAAGTCTTTTCATCCACTCTAGAAATGACCGAGTTGCTACCGCTGATGGCGGAAAAGTTTGTGGAAATTTTGGAATGCGAGGGAGTAAATATTTGGCTACTTCACCCGAATGAGACGCTAGAGCTGATGCATCAAGCGGGCCAAGACCCCACGGTGTTCAAAGGCCAAATTGTGAAGCCTGCTGAGGGTATCGCCGGGGTGCTGTCTGATACGGGCGAGAGCCTATGCATTGCAGATGAAAGCGATCCTCGATTGGTCG
The DNA here is from genome assembly GCA_049691535.1 of Candidatus Acidiferrum sp. GTDB lineage: Bacteria > Acidobacteriota > Terriglobia > Acidiferrales > UBA7541 > Acidiferrum. Next base: position 7,499 of record JBAVNY010000396.1, on the reverse strand, counting down.
AGCGGAACGAGGCGTCGGACGGCGCACACGTGGCGTCCCTGATGGCGGTACCGATTATGGACCGCGGTGCGCTGGTGGGAGTCGTCGAAGCCATCAACAGGCTCGACGGAGTTCCGTTTGACGAGGACGACCTGTTCAATCTGAGCAGTTTGAGCGATACGGCATCGACGGCGCTGCACAATGCGAGCTTGTTTATGGCCGAACGCAAAGTGGAGATTTTAGAGACGCTGAATACGGTCAGCCACGAGATCACGTCCACGCTGAATTTGGAACGAATGCTGCAAACCATCGTGAACGCGCCGCAGGCGGTAATTCCGTACGAACGGGCGGGAATTGCGCTGGAGCAGCGCGGGAAATTCAAACTGAGCGCGGTGACGGGGCTGACGCAGGTAAATACCGATGCACCCGATGTTGCGCCGCTGAATGAAATTATGCAGTGGGCTGCCTTGTCAGAAGAAGTGATCCACGTGCGGCAACATGACGAGGAGATCGAAAGCGACCGGGAAGAGACGCGGGCAAAATTCCGGAAATATTTTGCGGAATCGGGGATGCGGGGGTTTTATGCGCGGCCGCTGAGCGACGACACGGGGCGAGTGGGCACGTATGCGATGGAAGCGAGCGACCCGGATTTTCTGGGACCGGCGCACATAGAAATTTTGGAGGTGCTGGCGGGACAGGCGACGGTGGCGCTGCGAAATGCGCAGATGTACAAGGAGGTGCCGTTTATTTCCGTAATTGAGCCGGTGTTGGTGCGGAAGCGTAAATTTATGGCGATGGAAAAGAGGCGGCGGGCGATGTGGGTGCTGGCGGGTCTGGTGGCGCTGTTCTTTTTGGTGGCGTGCCCGCTGCCGTTTCGCGTAGCCGGCGATGCCATCGTGGCGCCGGGAAGAAGAGCGCTGGTGCAGCCAGAAGTCGAGGGCGTGGTGGGGAAGGTGCAGGTGCACGAAGGCGAAAAGGTGCGGCGAGGGCAGGTGCTGGCGGAGATGGAGGCGTGGAATTTGCGGTCGGCGGTGGCGGAGGCGCGGGCGAAGTACGAGTCGTCGATGATGCAGATGAATCGCGCGCTGGCAGCGAACGATGGAAGCGAAGCGGGAATTCACCGGGTGCAGGCGGATTACTGGGAAGCGGAAGTGGATCGCGCGGGGCAATCGCTGGAGAAGGCGCAACTCCGATCGCCAATCGATGGAGTGGTGGCGACGGCGCACGTAGAGAATTTTACAGGGCGGAAATTGCAGCAGGGGGAGACGTTCGCGGAAGTGGTGGACACGTCGGAGGCCACGGTGGATGTGGCGGTGAGCGACAGTGAAGCGGCGTTGTTGAAAAGCGGGCAGAAGGCCGTGATCAAGCTGAACAGTTATCCCACGCGGACGTTTTCGGGCGAAGTGACGGTGGTAAGCCCGAAGGCGGAAATCGTGCATGAGACGCCGGTGTTTTATGCGCGGGTGGGGCTGGCGAATGCGGACGGAGCGATTCGAACGGGAATGGAAGGTCGAGGAAAGGTGCGGATTGGATGGTATCCGGCCGCGTACGTGTTTTTCCGCGAACCATTTTTGTGGGCGTACTCGAAAGTCTGGTACTGGTTGGGTTGGTAGAGACGGAGTGGCCTGGCATGCGAAGTGTAATAGCGATTTGTGTGGTGAGCGCTGCGGTGCTGCTGGCTGGCGGTTGCGGGGACAACGGATCCGGCGTGACCAACGCTTCGGGGGCAGGAGCAGCGCCGTCGGTGGGGACTTCGGCAGCGAAGGCTGCGACCACGACGGCGGCGGCGCTGGCACCGTCACCGACTGCGGAGGAAAGCGGCTTAGTGGTTTCGGGGCCGATTATCGTAGAACACCAGATAGAGATTTCGGCGCAACGCGACGGTGTGCTGGAAAAGATTTTCTTCGACGCGCCGGCCCGAGTGAAGGTGGGGACGGTGCTGGCGCGGATGGATGACCGGCAATTGGAAGCGAATCTGGAGGCGGCGAGGGCAAAATCGCGAAGCATTGAGGCGGACCTGAAAAATTGGCAGTCGGAAGCGGAAGTGTTGAAAGCAGATTACGGGCGGCAGCAGCACTTATGGGATTTGGGGCTGACATCGCAAGAGCAGTTGCAGCACGCGCAGTACAAGGCGGAATCGGATCAGTGGGATGTGAAGCGAGTGTCGGAAATGCTGAACACGTCGCGGCAGGAAGAGCGTTCGCTGGAACTAGAAATGGAGAAGATGAAGATTATCGCGCCGTTCAGCGGACTGATTGCACGACGTTACGCACACGAAGGGCAATCGGTGGTCAAGGGAGACAGGCTGTTCTGGGTGACGGCGGAGGCGCCGCTGCTGATGCGGTTTACTTTGCCGGAGCGCTATTTTGGGCGGGTGCGCAGCGCGCAGGAATTTGAAGTGACTTCACCGGATGTGCCGGGAGAAAAGCATACAGCGAAAGTGAAAGAGATCAGCCCGGTGATTGATCCTTCCAGTGGAACGTTTGAGGTGCTGGTGGCGCTGATTGGGGATCGCGGGTCGTTGCGACCGGGGATGACGGCGAACTTGAAGGTCGAGCATTCGGCCGCACGCTAGACTGCTATGAATCTAACTCGCGTCCTTAATAATGCGCTGCCGGAGATACCGGCGCGGACGTTTTCGGAGCGGCCTCCGCGGATCCCGCCGGATGTGGTTTCCGGGGAACATATTGAAGGCGGAGAAGTGGTGGTAAGGCTGCTGGTGCCCTCGCAAGAGGCGATGTACCGATTCACAAAAACAAACTGGACGCTGGCGCAACTGTTCGACGGAACGCGAACCTACGAACAGGTGGCGGAAGCATTTCACGCGGAGACGGGGACAGTGTACGGGGTGGACGACGTGAGGGAATTTGCGGCGTCGCTGGAGGAGATGGGGTTTTGGTACAAGACGGCGCAAGAGAAAAATGTGCAGCTGATGCAAATGAGCGCGGAAGAGCGGCGGAAGCTGGTGAAGTCCAGGAAGAGCAAGTTTGGGGATTTGTCGGAAATAGCGTTTCCGGCGATCAATCCGGACAAATTTGTAACGTGGCTGTACCGGTATACGAGTTTCATTTACACGTGGTGGTTCACAGCGCTATCGCTGATCGCGATCGGGGTAATGACGGGAATCAGCATCTCGCACTGGGGCGAAATCGGGCGCGACACATTAGAGTTTTTCACGTTTACAGATAAATCGTGGGGCGACGTAGGAGTGTTTTACGTGCTGGCGCTGGCTACGATGTGCATCCACGAACTGGCCCACGCGCACGCATGCAAACACTATGGGGGCCGAGTACCGAGCATGGGATTCATGCTGGTGTATCTGACGCCGGCGTTTTTCACGGATACGAGCGAAGGATTCGTGAAGGCGTCGCGCTTTCAGCGATTGATCATTGCGATGGCAGGGGCGTGGGCGGAATTGCTGATCTGCGCGATTGCCACGCCGATCTGGTGGGCCACGCCGCCAGACACGCCAACGCACAATCTGGCGTATTTGCTGATGCTGATGACGGGACTGGCGTCGCTGACGATCAACTGGAACCCGTTGATGAAGCTGGACGGGTATTACATGCTCAGCGAAATTATCAATATCGGAGAGTTGAAAGAAATTTCTACGGCATACGTGTCGGCCTGGGTGAAGCGAAAGATATGGCGGCTACCGGTGGACATACCGTACGTGCCGCGCCGGCGGAGATTGGGTTTCGCGGTGTACGCGTTATTGTCGGGCGCTTACAGCTACATGATTCTGTACGTGTTGGCGCGGTTCGTGGGAAACGTGTTTCGAAATTTCAATCCGGACTGGTCGTTCATTCCGGAGATCGCCACGGCCGCACTGATTTTCAGGTCGCGCATCCGGAAGCTGGTGGAATTTATGAAATTTGTGTATCTGGATAAAAAGGATCGGGTGTGGGAGTTCTTGAAAAGTCCGCGAGCGCTGGCTGTCGGCGCTGGGGTGGTGGTTTTTCTGCTGCTGCCGTTGTTTCACGAGAATGCCACGAGCAAGTTTGTGTGGGAACCGGGTGCGCAGACGATTGTGCGGAACCATGTGCCCGGAATCGTCAGCAATGTGTACGTGAGGGAAGGAATGGCAGTGGCGGCGGGGACGCCCATTATGAACCTGCGCGATGTGAAGCTGGCGTCAAATGTGGCAGCCGTGCAGGCGGAATATGAGGTAGCCAACAAGCGGGCGGTTTCGGCGTCGCTGCATTACGGGAACACCGGGGCGGCCGAGATGGAGAAGGGGCGGCTGGAAAGGCAAGCGCACGAACTGGGTAACGAGGCTGGCTATCTGGAGGTGCAGGCCACGATGCCGGGCGTGATACTGACGGCGCGGCCAGACGACCGGCTTGGCGCGTATGTGCCCGCCGGGACGGAATTGGCGACGATCGGGGATGTGACGCGGATGCGGGCGCGAATCTATGTGTCGGAACACGATCTCTATCAGATCAAAGTCGGGGAACGGGTGCAGTTGCTGACGGATGGAGTGGCCAGGACATGGAGGGGGCAGGTGGCCAGCGTCACGCCGGCGTCGTCGGAACTGGAGCCTGGAATGGTAGGGGCGGTGCAATACAAAGGGCTGAATCCGCCGAAGTTTTATCTCGTGGACGTATATGTTGGCAACATGGACGGAGCATTGAAGCCGGGATTGACCGGCATGGCGAGGATTTACGGCGAGAGAAGTAGCCTGGCGGGACTGGCAATGCGAGATATGGCGCGTTTTTTCGCGCGAAAAGCATGGTAGGAAAAACAAAAGGCTGCCCGGAGGCAGCCTTTTGCGTGGCAATTGAAATACGGAGCTATTCGACTTTGCGGGAAGTGAGCTTGCGCGATCCGAGCTTCATGGTGTTGAGCTTTTTGGACGCGAGCTTGTGAGTGCCAACCTTGACGGTATTGAGCTTGCGGGTGCCGACCTTGATGCTGTTCAACTTGCGGGTAGCCATCTTGACGCTGGGGGTAGATTCCACGGATTCTTTTGCCACGTTGGCCTTCTTGGTGGACTTGAGGGTGCTGATAAGGCTCTTCTTCTCGATGGACATGTTTTTCACTCGCTCCTAATTTTGAATTTCTTGTTTCCGCCGACACTTCGGGTATAGCAGGTCTCGTACCAAACGTTGCGAGCGCTTGGTTGGTACTGGACCTTCAGAAAACAGGACGCTTAGTGCGCTGCTCGAGACTAAATACGCGGGTGGCGGGTTAAGATTTTATCCGCGGATAAAAATTAACCTTGGAGGGGTTAAATGTTAACCGCTAGAGGCCATTCCCGACGTCGGTGCGCCGTCCGGTTAGGGTCCAAATTAGGCTTTCTCAGTGAATGCATGACGAACCGGCACATCGCTGGACATTGCAAAAGCTGCCGGAGCGAGCGGTCATGTCGCGCTCGATCTTTGCGCTGAAATTCAAGCAGACTGTGGGAACGTCGCCCATGGAATATCTGACGCAGTGGCGAATGCTGTTGGCCGGGGACAAGCTGACGAGTCCGGAGGATCCGAATTACCGGATTGCGCTGTCGCTTAGTTATCAATCGGAAAGCGCGTTCAGCAAAGCTTTCAAAAAGGTGATGGGCTGTTCGCCGCGGCGATATGGGCGCGATCGCCATGCCGCCGGAGAGTCTAAGGTCGAAGAAGTCGCGGGCTAGCCATATCTACAATTTGCGTAGGGTGCAGGTCTCGGGGGTCGGGATCAGTCGATTTTGTGTTTGCGGCAGAGATACTTCATGCGCTGGGGATCGATGTGCAGCAAGGCGGCAGCGGCAGTTTTGCGTCCTGAGGTGCGACGGAGGGCGGCGGTGAGGTAAGTGACTTCAATGCGTTGCAACTCGGAGTCGAAGTCGACGCCATCTTCGGGGATGAGGATGGCTTCCTGACCGCTGGCACTGCTTTGCAACAGGTGTTGAGGCAGATGCTCGATAGTGACGGTCTGTCCACTGACCATGACAACGAGGCGCTGAACAGCATTTTCCAGTTCCCGAACGTTGCCGGGCCATTTGTAATCCTCGAGAACTTCGAGGACATCCGGGTTGAGGGACTTTAGAGGCTTCTTGGCCGAGGTGCAATAAACGCGAAGGAAGTGATCGACGAGGAGGGGGATATCTCCCAGACGATCGCGCAGAGGCGGGACGACGATGGGGACGACATTGATGCGGTAGTAGAGATCTTCGCGGAACTGCCCCTTGCGGACGAGGTCTTCGAGGTCGTCGTTGGTGGCGCAGATGAGGCGGAAGTCAATTTTCTTGGAAGTGCGGCCACCGAGCCGCTGGACAGTGCGCTCTTGAAGGACACGGAGGAGCTTGGCCTGGATGCCGGGGTTGAGGGTGGTGATTTCGTCGAGGACGAGAGTGCCTGACTGAGCGGATTCGATGAGGCCGTTGCGAGCGGCGTCGGCACCGGTGAAGGCGCCTTTCTCGTAGCCGAATAGTTCGGATTCGATGAGCGATTCTGCGAGCGCGGAACAATTGAGGCATATGTAGGGCTGAGCAGCGCGGTCGCCGGATTGAACGATGGCCTGGGCAATGAGTTCCTTGCCGGTGCCGCTTTCTCCACGAAGAACGACCGTGGTGTTGCTGTCTGCGACGGCCTGAATGGTCTGATAGAGGCGCTGCATGGCGGCACTGGCGCCGATGAGCGAGCAAAAGGCAGACTTGCTTTCGGCTTGATGGATGATGCGTCGGCCTTCGAGCTCGAGGGCGCGTTTTTCGATGGCGCGTGTGAGCACGATTTTCAGTTCATCGTAATTGAGCGGGAAGAGGAAGAATTCGTCGGCACCGGACTGGCTAGCTTTGAGGGGGATACTGCGCTGGCCGGAACGGGTGAAGGTGGCGAGAACGACGTCGTCGCGAATTTTGCGCATGACGTCGAGGACTTCGAGGCCATCGATGGGGCCATCGCCGACACAGTCCAGGTCAAAGAGAACCGCGTGAAGATCAGGAAGCTGAAGAATGTCGCGGATTTCTTCGTCGTGGCGCGCGAAAAGAATCTGGAAGTCCGAGCTTAGGTGCTTGCGGAGGTCTGGCGCGAAATCGCCTTTATCGGTGATGACAGAGAGGGAATAGCGCTGCGAATCGCTGATTTTATCGGGCAACCCGTTCTCCGTGACGAATGCGTGCGCGGAATTATAGTGAGACGGGAGTCTAGAGGGAAGAACGAAAGACGTCGCGTGGGAATCCTCGGTTCGGGAGCACTTATCTTAACTTCCGCTGATGTGAGGCGACCTCAATTCCGCAGGCATCCGGATCATGCCTACCGGTCTGCCGGTTGCCCAGGACACGTTTCTCGGGCATTCGGACCTGGAGACCACTCTCGGCACGTACACCCACGCAATTCCCGAATCGCAACGGCGCGCCGTAGAGCGAGTGGCGGGGGTTTTGAACCTAGATGGACCCAAACCCGCTCTGGAAGCGAGTCCGGAGGGATTGATAAACTGATGTCTGTGAATGTTTTAAGCGGAAGAAGTGGTGAACCGGGGAGGACTCGAACCTCCAACCCGTTGATTTCCGCAGACAGTCAATAGTGTTGCATCGTCTAGCC
>JBAVNY010000395.1:0-4488 GCA_049691535.1 Candidatus Acidiferrum sp. | reverse complement strand
ACATTTCAGAAGCAAAGCCCATCTTGGATTCTCGCCTGCCCGATGGAAGTCGTGTCGCTGCCGTGCTTCCGCCTTGCAGCATTCAGGGCGTCGCCCTGACGATACGGAAGTTCAATTCCCATAAGTTTAAGATGAATGACCTCATTGAAAGGGGGACCGTCACTGCTGAGCTTGCGGGGCAGTTGGAGCAGTTCGTTGTGCAACGAAAAAACATACTCATCTGTGGGGGAACCGCGAGTGGGAAAACGACTCTCGCCAATGTTTTGACGGAATGCATCCCCGACCACGAACGTATCGTTTTGATTGAGGACACCGTAGAGATCCGGATTGAGAAAGAGAACGTGCTTCGATTCGAAGCACGCAAGGAACAGAACGGGCTGTCAGCGGTAACCATCCGCGACCTTCTAAAGGCAACTCTCCGTCATCGTCCAGATCGGATTATTTTGGGTGAGATTAGAGGTGGAGAAGCCTTTGATCTTCTTCAGCTTCTAAACACGGGCCACAGCGGCACGCTATCGACCGTGCATGCCAATTCTGCTGCCCAGGGAATTTCACGTTTCACAACATGTGTCTTACAGAGCGGTATCGAAATGCCATACCGCGCCGTCAAGACGAACATCGCGGATTCACTCAATGTTATGATTCAAATCGAGCGGAGGCCTGGAAGCCGATACGTTTCCGAAGTACTCAATATCCGGGGCTACGATGCCGACGCTGACCGTTACGATTTGGAACGCATTTTCGAGTGTTCTGATCATGAACGGCAGTGCTTGCACAGTTGCCGGGACATCACAAAGGCGTAGCAGATGCAGACTGGGCCCTGGGGCGCCTAGAAGGAATCGCTACTCCGAAGCGCGTGGGTCGGGTCATGGCACGTGTTGCTCCTGACGCACAGAAGAAAACTATTCACCCCAAAACAGCTGTTTGTGGGCAGCGATAATTGTTAATCCCACTCCAAAGGAATCAGCCATTTGCGAGCAACGAGGGCATAGGTTTTGGGGAATTGGATCCCATTAACGTTCCAATCGTTAAGGCTATGAGATCTGCAATGTGTGATCCCGATGGACACACCGCACAAACCAATACGCAATTTTATTGTGAGCAGAATAAAGAAGACCCAAGCCTAAACGCGCGTGCCTACATTTATTAGGGCTTCGCTTTTCAAAAGATCTTCCCGCTTTCAAGCCAACCAGCCAGCACTGACTGAACGCCATTGAAAGTTCCACTACACCTGCAGAACATCACCTTCGCGCGCGACCATTGCGTCGCCCGTGGTGTTGGTGAAGTCGCCGAGGACGATGGTGTCTTTTTCAGTCAGCGCGTGTGCGGGGTGGTGCCCCAAAAACAGCCATCCACCCAATGCCAGACAGAACATCAACACTCCAGTCGATTGAAGCCAAATCGAGAGTGATGCCTCTGTTGGCGCCCATCGTCACTCACTTCTTTTCTGGCGGTGCCTCGTCCATCTGTTTCAGCGCTTTCTCCAGCAACATCTTTTTCTGCTCCTTGGTTAGCCTGGGAAACAGCAACACAAACTGAAAGCGGAAGGTCCAGGGCGAAGCTCCCGGCGGATGCACGGCGTTGCCATAAAACTGCGCGGTGATGTTCACCGGCTGGAATCCAAGCTTCATAATCCTGCCCACTCCACCGCCGAAGGGTACGTTCCACACGTTGCTGTCGGTTGCCCTCCAGTTGGCGGTGATGATGGGTGCAGTGGTCAGGTACCAGCCCTTCTTCATGTTGTAGTTCAAGAAATACTGGAGCAGGAACTGGTTTACGGGAGGCTTATTGACCGTGCCGTCCGGATTGAAATTGGCATGACCGGCTACAGACCAGTAATTGTTGGCTAGAAACCCGATCGTCCAATGTGGGGGCTGGATCAGCGCTACCACCGTAGGCCCCATGCTGAGTTTCCCCTGCCCCAGATAAGTCGTATTGGTAGCTGTGGGAATAACAAGAGTCGTCCCGACGCCCCAGATGACCTTGCTCTTCTTCGGCGAGAGAAAGAAGGAAGGGTTGAGGTCTCCCAATCCGTAGACGCCGGTGGTTTGCAGCGGAGCCCCGGGTGGTTGCGCAATGGGAAGTGGCTGGTAGACGATGGGCGTAATCCAGCGGGTGATGAGGTTCCAATTACTCGACAGGCTGAACGGGATTACCGGCTGGATGTTCAGAACATTCTGGGTGCGGTCCGCCGGACCGATGCCGAAGTTGAAGTTCTCCTGCAAGGGAACGCTGATGAGGCTGGCTATGGGATTCTGCGCCGCGTTTCTCAACGCATCGGAGTTCACCGCTGCCGCTGGCGTTGCTTGCGTGGCCACCTGAGTTCCCTCCGGGCCAATAGGCGTGTCTTGCGCCATGAGCGGCAAAGGGAACGGGAACAATACCAGCAGTGCTCCAAATACAAGCCCCACTCTCTGCGACAAATTCATATCTGACCTCTTTCCTTTTTTTCAGCATTCGCTGAGCAACAAATTCTGGATCACTAACAGCTCGGGCGGTTATTCTTACGAGCAGAAAAAGGGCGTTCCAGCTTTTGCTCAACAAAGCTAGACAACTCCGTTCCCTGTTTTCGCCATCTTCTTACTCCGTCACTTTGCCGCCGTCTTCGCGCCTGTCACTGATTTACCGCCACGTACTGGCCATTCCGCCTTGCAGGCGCCGAGGTAAGACGATGCGGGGATCTACGCGCTCTGTTCGTTTGAATACTGACGAGAAAGCCGGAGCCTCATCGTTTGGCGCATTCTCATCGATCAAAATCCAGGTTCCAACAATCGGTGAAGATTTAGGAACGCTTGAAGTCGAAGAGGAGCAGAGTGATGTCGTCCTGCTGTCCCTGATCGGCCGTTGCTCCTGTCCAGTTGGCGATCTCTTTGAGGAAGGAGTCGGCGAACTCGTCTGCGGCAAGGGATTTATTGGCTGCTAGAAAATTCATGAAGCGGGCGTCGCCGTACATCTCTTCCGCGGGATTGGCAGCTTCGAGGACGCCGTCGGTGTAAAGAACATAGCGGTCCCCGGGCTCGGGAGTAAATTCAAGAGCCTGATAAGCCGCTTCGTCGAACATTCCAAGAACCAAACCATTCTCGAGAATTTTTGCGGTCTTCCCCGTGGAGTTGCGCCACTGAAGGACCGCCGGGTGTCCAGCACCTGCATAGCGCATCCGATTTTTCTCGAGATCCACGTAGACGTAGGCAGCGGTGACGAAGTTATGCGTGAACTTGCCGCAGAGCGCGCGATTGAGTCCAGAAAGAACTTTGGCGGGCTCCGATGCGTGGGCTACCTGCGCGGTGAGCGCGACCTGCAGCATGGAAGCAATGAGTGCGGAGGGGAGACCGTGGCCGGAGACATCGGCGATCAATATGCCCAGGTGGGTGTCGTCAATCGGGATGAAGTCGTAGAAATCACCAGCGACCGAAGTCATCGGCAGGAAGCGCGCGGCGATGTCGAGGCCTGGCAGTTTGGGTAGCGAGTGAGGAAGGATGGAAAGCTGAATCTGGCGAGCCATCTCGAGTTCGTTGTTGAGGGCGAGGAGTTGGGAGGCGAGTTGGGCGCGGGCTTCGCGAAGGAGGATATGGCTACGGACGCGGGCTTTAACGACGGCAGGGGAAAAGGGCTTATGGACGTAGTCGACCGCGCCGACATCGAAGCCGCGGGTTTCGTCCTCTACGCCGGTCTGACCGGTGAGGAAGATGACCGGGATTTCGCTCGTCGCGGGATTGGCCTTGAGGCGGGTGCAGACTTCGTAGCCGTCCATACCGGGCATCATGACGTCGAGAAGAATAAGGTCGGGCTTTTCTTCGGCGGAGGCGATAGCGAGAGCCTTTTCACCGTTGGTGGCGACCTTCGTTTTGTAGAGATCCTTGAGAGCGCCGGAGATGACACCGAGGTTGACGGGGGTGTCGTCGACGATCAGGATTAGTTTTTGTGATGAGGGTGCTGGTTGAGCTGTGGCAGACATGGTTCACTCCAAGGTGAGAGAAAGACGGGCAGCGATCGCGGAAAGCGAGCGGAGCGCATCGGAAAAAGCAAAGTTACCGACGTGAGAGAGCAGCGAATCGAGCTCTACGGGCGTTAATACCTGGGCGAGAGTGGGGCGCGCATCGAGAAGGAAATCGGACGCGTCGCCATCGTCAGTTTCGAGAAGTTTCTTGAGGCGAGACAGTGGTTGTATAACGGCGGAAGGATCGGCGTTCAAGACGGGAGCGGCTGAAGCGGATTCTGCCGGGAGAGCGGTGCGGATGGCAATAACGGTGGAATCTAGAATATGGATGAGAGCATCGAGCGCGGGCTCCACGGATTGTTTGGAATCGATGGCAGATTCCGCTTTGGCGGCAACTTCGGCGAGAGTGTTGGCACCGAGATTAGCGGAAGCGCCTTTCAGAGAGTGGGCAGGGCGACTGGCGGTGGGGGCGTCGTTGGCGGCGAGAGCGGATCGAATGTCGATTACAGCGTGGGCTTGTGAATCGGCGAAGCGCTGGAGAAGAGATTCGT
>JBAVNY010000394.1:0-2148 GCA_049691535.1 Candidatus Acidiferrum sp. | reverse complement strand
CCCTTGTACTCTTTGGCTATGGCCCTTCGTCCTTTCCGCTAAGCGGTGCCGGATTGGCTTGATCATGGAGAGAACCTAACGCGACGTTATCGTCCGGCATTCTTGCACGGTGAGGAGTAGCTCTGTGGGCATGTGGGTGAACTGGCTGCTGATCATCGGCGGCATCGTGTGCGTGATCGTGGAACTGGCGCTGGGCGCGATGACCGGCTTCGACCTGGCGCTGATCGGCGGGTCGCTGGCGATCGGCGGTGGTATCGGACTACTGGCCAGTTCGGAAAAGATCGGTTTGCTCGCCGCGGGTGGCCTGGCACTGGTGTATCTGGCTATTTTCCGCAGTTGGTTGAAAGCCAAGCTCACGGTGAAAAATCATCCCAGCAATATCGATGCGATCGTGGGAAAGACCGGCGTAGTGACCAAGCGCATTGCGCTGCACGAACCCGGCATGGTCAAAGTGGGCGACGAGGTGTGGCGCGCGGAACTTGCGAGTGCCGGCGAAGCGGCGCGCGATCTTGGCGCGGAAGTGAAAGTCGAATCGGTCGAGGGCGTAACGCTCAGGGTGAGGTGAGGGCAATGGATACCGGCGCACTGTTTATCGCATTTCTTTTTATTTTCGCGGTTTTCGGCCTTGTGGCACTGGCCAGAGGAGCGCGGACGGTTCGGCAGTATGAAAAGGGGCTGATTACGCGGCTGGGCAAGTATCACGGCATGGCGCCGTCCGGGCTGACCTTCATCGTTCCTTTCATTGACGACATCGTGCGCGTGGACATGCGCGAGCAGGTTATCACCGTGCCGCCGCAAAAATTGATCACCAAGGACAACGTGACCGTGGAAGTGGATGCGGTGGTCTACTACAAGGTGATCGACCCGGTGAAATCGCAATACGAAGTGCAGGATTTCGGCTACGCCTGCACCACGCTGGCACAAACCAACCTGCGCAACTTGATCGGTGACCGCACGCTAGACGAAACGCTGGTGGCCCGCGACATGATCAACACGAATCTACGCCAGGTGCTCGATGAAGCTACGAATGGATGGGGCGTGAAAGTCACGCGCGTGGAAGTACAGAAGATCGAGCCGCCACGTGACATCACTGACGCAATGTCGCGTCAGATGAAAGCGGAACGCGAGAAGCGGGCCGCCGTGGTGGAGGCGGAAGGCATCAAGCAGAGTCAGATTTTGCAGGCGGAGGGCACGAAGCAGTCTGAGATTCTGCGAGCCGAAGGCGACGCTCAGGCACGCATCACGCGGGCGAATGCCGAAGCCGAAGCGATCAAGCTGGTCTCCAACGCAGCCGAGACCTATTTCAAAGAGCGCGCCGAAACGATGCGGAAGCTCGAAGTGCTGAACAATACGTTGGCGCAGAACACAAAATACATTGTTCCCGCCAACGCCAGCCTCGTTAATGTGCTCGGTTTAGACGGCATTGTGCCCACCACAACCAAGCCTGCGGATGCACCACCCCCGTCCGGGCTCTCCGGCCGCTCCATTTGATGAGCGGCGGCGTTTAGGGCAAAATTCGGATTCGAGGTGCGTCATGACCGAAGCCCAGGCCAGCGCGAGCGCAAAAGCCCGTCTGAAAGCGATTAATCCTCACTTTATCGTTCGCGATGTCGTGACCGCGGCCGAGCATTATCGCGATGTTCTCGGCTTTCAGATCCTGGGTTATTTCGGGAACCCGCCTACATTTGCCATGGTTGCGCGTGACCAGGCGGAAATTCATTTCGGCAAACTGGATGAGGGAGCGGAAGTATCGCCGAACGCGAGGCGGCGCAAAATTGGCCTGGATGCGTATGTCTGGGTGGACGATCTCGATGCTCTGTATGCGGAATTGCAAGCGAAGGGCGCCAACATTCTGGAAAAACCAGTGTTGCGCATTTACAACTGCTACGAAATGGTCGTCGAAGATCTCTTCGGCTTCCGTTTGGCCTTCAGCCAAGACCATAGCGACAGATGAGTTGCACTCGGCTGGCTCACCCTTTCCGTTTCGGGACGCTAGGCGGCCAGGAGCTTTCCCGCATTCCTTTGTGTTCGTACGGGCAGCACAAGATCTCGACCCGAAGTCAAACTTCCCCCTGTGCTAAAATAGAAGTTCCCTAGTTCCCAAAAGGAGCTGCCAACCTGAGGAAGTTTGGAGTCGTTGTCTTTCCC
>JBAVNY010000393.1:0-1510 GCA_049691535.1 Candidatus Acidiferrum sp. | reverse complement strand
CACGTCGATTGTGATGAACTTGCTGGTGACGTTCTTCCCAGTCAACTCCGCGCGCAATCGTTCGCACGCCTCGGAGTCCCTGTCGACGATTACAGGGATTCCGCCCTCGGCCGCACATACCCGTACGATCGCGGCGCCGATTCCTTTAGCACCGCCAGTGACTAGAATTACTTTGTCTCTGAGCTGCAGGTCCAAACAATAACCTCGCGAATCAAAATCGGCGTCGTCCAGAATCGATATTGGCGCAATACTGTTTAGTTGGATGATCGCGCAATTGTCATCCGAAAAGCATACGCATATTTCCCCGGAAGCTCGGCTGGAAGCTGAATGTGCAAACCATCGGCTTGCTGATGGAATTGGAGGCTGCTCCCATCGCCCAGCGTAGAAATTGACTCGACTTTCTCTGAGGCGTTGCTTGAGAGAGAGTGGATGATCGCTTCGTGAGAAGGGGGCAGACCGAATTCAATCGCATAAATTGCGCCGGCCTTGGTGGTGAATCGAAAGTCATCGGGGGTATACGGCTGAGTGTCGGTATCGTGGAACGCCCCGCCGGTTACCTTGGTTGGCCCTTCGCCAAAAACCCTCCATGGGCGGGTTCCATAGATCGCATCACCATTCAACTTCAGCCATGCTCCAACATCCAGCAAGACTTGTTGGGCTGCTTCCGGTATCGTGCCATCCGAGCGGGGGCCAACATTCAACAGCAGGTTGCCGTTTTTGCTGACAATGTCCACGAGTTGGTCAACAATGAACTCTGGCGACTTGTAGGTATCATTTTCGATGTAGCCCCAGGATTTATTGCTGATTGAAGTATCGGTCTGCCAATACTGGGGCCGGATGTCGGCCAGTTGTCCGCGCTCAATGTCGAGCACCGCGGAATTTTCCTGCATTGCGTAGTCTTTGTAGTTAATTACGCCGACGTGATCGCCATATGCAAGCGACGTATCGTAGTAAAAGGCGGCAAAACGAGTGATAGCGGCGCGAACCGAAGGTTGTCCGATCCACCAATCGAAATACATGACATCGGGATGATACTTCTGCACGATTTCAGCGGAGCGGGCGAGCCAATCATTAGTCCATGCCTCAGAGACATAAGTAAAGTCGTCGCTTAACGGCGTGTTTTTGGGATTCGGAAGCCAATTGTGCGCCGGACCGTACAGCATCGCATTAGCTGGATCATTGACGTCCGACGGAATAGCGCGGCCGACTCCCAAGAAGAAATTATGCTCGACGCGATGAGACGAGGCACCGAGATGTAGCCCTTCTGCTCTCACTGCCTTCGCCAAATCTCCCCAGAGATCGCGGTGTGGACCCATTTTAACGGCGGTCCAATCCGAAAGCCCGTTGTCGTACATGGCGAAGCCGTCGTGATGCTCAAATACCGGCACGACATATTTCGCACCGGCATCCTTAAAGAGTGTCGCCCACGCTGCGGGATCGTAGTGTTCGGCTTTGAACATTGGGATGAAATCCTTGTAGCCGAACTTTTCCTGTGAGCCGTAGGTCGCGA
>JBAVNY010000392.1:0-3589 GCA_049691535.1 Candidatus Acidiferrum sp. | reverse complement strand
GAGTAATTGCTTTACGCGGAAATGGCAGCATGGTGAGCTTCAAATACGATCCCTTCGGCAGAAGAATCTACAAATCATCGTCGAGCGCCACGAGCATTTACGCCTACGACGGTGACAACTTGGTCGAGGAAACCGATGGAAGCGGTGTGGCCGTCGCGCGCTACTCACAAGGCCTCAACATCGACGAACCGTTGGCCATGCTGCGTAGTGGCACAACCAGCTACTACCAGGCAGATGGGTTGGGCTCCCTCAGTTCATTGAGTAATACTTCGGGAGCGCTCGCGAATACGTATACCTATGATTCGTTTGGCAACTTGACGGCCTCCACGGGCTCCTTGACGAACAGCTTCCGTTACTCAGGACGCGAGTTCGACACGGAAACTTCCCTATACTACTACCGCGCCAGATACTACGACCCCCAAACAGGCAGATTCATGAGAGAGGACCCGTTCGGCTTCCAAGCTGGCCCGAACTTCTATGCTTACACCCTGAATCAGCCAAGCAATTTCAGAGACCCCCTCGGGTTGGACATTGCCGTCGTTGAAGGTGGGCCAACGAAAGACAATCCCATCGGGCACACGGCTCTTTGCGTCTCTGGTTCGGGCCTGTTTAGCTTCGGAAACGGCTTCCCACTTCAGACTGTTACGAAACGAGAGTGGTAAAGCGATTTAGAGCGATGTTCCGAGTGCCGGAGCATCGCTTTTTTAGTTTTGGCGAGGCGAATCAGGTTGTCGTCGTGTGATGAGTGGTGGGAGCAGGATCAGGTGGCCTGCAGGGCTGCACGTAGCTTGCGTCCGCCGAGAATGTTCACCATGCGCTTCAGATTGTAGGCGGATACGGCCAGACTGATTTCCGTTTGCGCCCCTCGCAGTCCACGCAGCAGGAAGCGTGGATGTCCGAAGATGCGGTATTTCAAATTGGCGAATGGATGTTCCGCAGTGGCTCGCCGCAGCCGCATTGCTTCCGGTGTGGCCCGTTGTTGCATGCGCCGTAGCGCCTCTTCGTGTACGTGACGGGTAACGATCCGTCGTGACGACACGGTGCATCGCGATTTCAGAGGGCAGGCTCCGCAGACTTCGGGTTGTGCTGCATAGAGCACGGCACGATCTTTCCGCATGAGTTGTTTGCGGGCGAGAGTCTGCCCGGCTGGGCACAGGAACGTGTCGCTCTCAGGTTGGTAAGTAAATTCCGTGCGGTCGAACAGCGTGCCATCTCCCTGATTGTTCACGCCGCGGTTGGCAGGCACATGCGGCAAGATGCCCTTCGCCTCGCAGGCTTCGGCCTGCTCTCCATTCGAGTAGCCCGCATCGGCAACCACGTTGATCGGCTGCGCAGGCCCGCCCGTCGCGGCCTGTGCGGCTTCCGCCATCGGTTGCAGGCTGCCGTTGTCGCCGGCCTGAACGGTCACTTGCTGCGCCACGATCAGCGCGTGTTCGGCATCGACGGCAGCTTGCACATTGTAGGCAGGAATGAAGCCGTTAGTGGTGCGCATAAAGGCAGCTTCCGGCTCCGGGTGCCGGTGCAATTTTTCCAGCGCACTAGCCACAGCACTGGGGTCGATGACCACTTCGTCTTGCTCATCGCTCTGCTCCAACTGTTCCAGGTAGCGTTCCATCGCTTGGCGCTCGCGCACACTTTTCACGCTGCTGACGGCCTGGAACTTCGAGCCGTCGATAGCGACCCACTCGCCTTTCACCAAGCCTACCGAGCGCGCCAGCCGCACCAACTCGGCTCCCGCTGCGGTTACGCCTTCTCGATGCATGCGCCGGAACTCGGCAATCGTCTTGTGGTCCGGCGCCAGCCGTCCCAGCAACCACATCAACTCAATGTTCCGTCGGCACTCCGATTCCAGTCGCCGCGAGGAACGGATCTGCTGCAGGTAACCATACAGATAGAGCTTCAGCAGATCGCGCGGATCATAACCAGGCCGCCCAGTCTCGGCTGCCTCGGCGCGCTCAAATCCCAAACCCGCCATGTCCAGGCGATCGACAAATTCATCGATGACCCGGCACACATGATCGTCTGGAATCAACTCTTCCAAGGTGACTGGAAACAGAGTTCCCTGTGTACGGCCTTCACCCTGCACAAAGCCCATAAAAAAATGCCCTCGCTTTCACGAGGGCATCTTCTCATCTATTTTCGGGCGGTCAAGAGAGTTTCGTAACAGTCTGCACTTGGTTCCAGTTGCACGGATTACCTCAAAGATCAGAAATCGCGACGCGACACGATTGTTCACATTATTCACACTACGCCTGCTCAAGACGCAGCGGCATTGGCATACTTGCGTAGTTTCGGGAACTCTCAGCTACCGAGGACTTCGTCGCCTATTGGAGTTCCCAATGACAATTGTTCAACTCGCGCAAATACAGCCCTTGATGCTGCTGGTATCCCGATGGTCGATACCCAGGGGAATCCTACGGTATTTCCTTGGCAGATACCTGCGCCGCGAGGCCTCCCCGGTACGGCTGGAAATAGGGCGGATGCTGCTGGGGCTGTCCCATACTTGATTCCCCAGGGAAGTCCGGGATTGCCTTCGAATCTAAACCAGTTCGATCCACATTGAGGGGGCAGAATTGAACCATCGGGGTCGGCTCTGGGCAACAATCGCCAGTGGGCTTATGTTCATAGGCTTAGTCGCCTTTTGGATTCACTATGAGTACACAAGGTACGAAAGAGCTTACGCTCGTTTGATGCCTGGAACGACCAAGGGTGAGGTTATAAAACAATTTGGAAAGCCCGACGGCATCGAAGGGTGTCACCGCGTTCCTTTATGGGATGATCAGCCCGTGGATAACGAGTCGACGAAATGCGTCGAGGAATTTCGTTATTTTTCCCGAATGCGCATAGGAGCGTGGATCATTGGCTTTGACGCGAACGGCAAGGCGGTTACAAAGTACTATCTCTCCTCACCATGACATGTACGACAGAACAATCTTGAACTTTAACTCGAAAGCCGTTTCTTCCTCGGTTAGCTTCAAATACGATCCATTTGGCAGACGCATCTACAAATCGTCTACCGCAGGCACGAGCATCTACGCCTACGACGGAGCCAATATCGTTGAAGAGACAAATTCCTCGGGGGCAGCGGTGGCGCGTTACGTTCAGACCAAGAATGTTGACGAGCCGCTGGCAATCCTGAGGAGCGGTGCCACGAGCTATTACGAGCAGGACGGCCTCGGGTCGGTCACTTCGCTCACGAATGCAGCTGGGACAGTGGCTCAGACTTATACCTACGACAGTTTCGGCAATCTAATTGCTTCCACAGGTTCACTCATCAACAACTTCCGCTACACCGGACGCGAGTTTGACACGGAAACTGGACTCTACTTCTACAGGGCGCGCTTTTACGATCCAGCGGCGGGCCGTTTTGTGCGTGAAGACCCCGCTGGATTCGAAGCTGGACTAAATTTTTATCGTTATGCAGTCAACAATCCAATCAACTTTAACGATCCATTTGGGCTCTGCCCCCCAAGTCTGAAGGACAGATTAGCGTTAGGTTTCAAGGGCGTGGTGAATCTCGGCATAGGAGTGGCGAAGGTTGCTGGAGGGAGCGCTGCAACGGCAGGAACTGGGGGCCTAGCTGTAGGTC
>JBAVNY010000391.1:0-2285 GCA_049691535.1 Candidatus Acidiferrum sp. | reverse complement strand
CCTTTCACCGGCAGGTGCCCCAGGTTGAGCTTTGGTGACATGCGGTGCTTAGAGATATCACTGCGGCGTTTTGAAGCAAGGCATAGACAGGAGGAAGGTGCCCCGGGTTGTGGTGAGAACCCGGGTTTTGGGTTGGCGTTTAGGAAAAAGTTTAGAATTTGACACAGTTCTTTGTAAGCGGGAACCCAGCGCATCAAGCCTGGCCATCCGCAGCAAAATGGCCGTCACGAACGCATGCATCTGACGCTGAAAAAAGAGGCTACTAAACCGGCGGCTCGCAACTTCCTGCAGCAACAGGCACGCTTCGATGACTTCATCGAGGTCTTCAACAACGAGCGGCCACATGAAGCCTTGGACATGAAGTGTCCGGCGGAAGTCTACAAGGCTTCGCAGCGTCCCTACGGGGGACTGCCGGACATCGACTACCCGTTTCACGACCGCACCATCGTCGTCACACACTGTGGCCGCATTTGTCTCGGCCGAAAGAAAATCAATTTCAGCACGGTCTTTGCCGGCCAGGCCGTCGGCATCAAGGAAATCTACGACGATATCTGGCTGGTTAGTTTTATGGATTATGATCTGGGATACTTCGATCTGGAGACTCGAGTGCTCGAACCACTCGAAAACCCGTTCGGCCCAAAACTGTTACCTATGTAGCCGGTACATTCTGTTACCTAGTCTCCGGGTTGGACCCCAGAAAAAGTGGTGAACCGGGGAGGACTCGAACCTCCAACCCGTTGATTGTCACGGCAGGACTCGAAGCGCTTAAACTTAAATGTTTTGTGCGGTTTCCCGGTTTCGAGTTTGGGCTGGTTTAGGTGGTTTTGGGCGAGGTTGTTGCCTAACTTGTTGCCCAGTTTTCCGAACAATACGAGTGTATCTCACAGGACGCTATTTAATTGCGTCGGCGAGGATATGGATATCGAGAGCTTTTCAGTATCTCTCGTCGGAAGCTGGCGGTACTGCTGCACCGACTGTGAGTGAGTGGAGAAGTGTACGAACCGCTGCACAATGCGGGTCATGCCTCGGGCCAGGTGATTTTTTTTGCTCTCTCAAATCGTTTGGCTGAATAGTTGTCAGCACCGCGTTGAACCCGCAAACGATAATGAAAACGCGGAAGTCACGATAGGGGCCATGCGCGAAGCCATCCGTGGACCCAAGAGCGACCCATGTCTTGTATTAACTAACAGACTCAACATCAAGGAGAAATCATGGATCGCCGGACCTTCGCTTATTTGGGCACGTCGGTACTCGGCATTCCTGATCGTTTCAAGGCTCACTTCGGCCAGGACAACGTCTTCATGGACGTCGACGGAAACAACCAAATCGAACTAAGGAGACAGATCGTGAAGAGGGAAATTATCCGCGTCGAACCGTTTGACAGCAATTTCGAGAAATGGGGTGTGCCGGTTTCGACCTGCACTGGCGCCGGCGACATGATCTTCGTCTCGGGTCTGCCGCCATTTGATCCCAAGACCGGAGAACTTCTCGTCCACGCGCCTTTTGAACAGCAGGCCGAGCGCTGCCTGGAAGAGTTGAAGACGGCACTTGAGGCGCCGGGATCCGACCTCGAGCACGTCTTGAAGGTGAACGTACTCTGCGTAAGCCCGGAGCGCTTCAAGGCATTCAACGAAATTTACAAGCGCTACTTTCCGAAGAATCCGCCAGCTCGCATTTTCTTCTGTGTGCCGGTGTGGACGGGCCCGTTTGATATTGAAATCGAGTGTATCGCGGTCCGGAAAGACTAATTGTCTGATGGCAACCACGTAGCGATTGAGCGATGCTCCAAACCCACCAAACTCAGGAAGTCGGCCGACGGAAGAATTACCTGCTTTCTTCGAGACCTGTAGTCAATTTATGACCTGCCCGGTCATTTCGGGGCGATTCAAAGGATAACTCTTGATAAGTCGTTTACCAGGCGCTGGGACCGTCAGCGTGGTCGGACTGGGAACCCGCAGTTTCTAGCATGTAGAATAGCCCCGACTCGGAGGACACATCTATGGACTCGAAATATTCGTCCCTTGCAGCTACTGCTTTTCTTTTCAGTCTCAGCATTTGCACTTCTCGTGGCGCTTATGCAGCGCCAGCACCCGACCCCTGTTCTCTTTTGACCCAGGCGCAAGTGAGTGCCGCTCTCAGCACGCCCGTGGAAGCACCGCAGCAGGTAGCGCCAAAGCTGTGCCAATGGTCTACGCCCAAGCAGCCGAATCCTGCGAATGCAAGAACGGTTATCCTCACGATTTCTAGCGAGCGAGCCTTTGGATTTGCAAAGACACCGGTCGTAA
>JBAVNY010000390.1:0-2182 GCA_049691535.1 Candidatus Acidiferrum sp. | reverse complement strand
CGGAAAGATCGCGTCCTGTATCTGTCAGCGAAATTCAAGAAGCTCAAGTTCCGCTGGTCTTCGACAGCCCGCGTGCACAGCGACTACGAAACGTTGAAAGCCATGGCGGATGGCGGCGCGCGCCTGTTCATCGTGGGTTTCGAATCCGGCGACGCGCAGATTCTGAAGAACATCAAGAAGGGCGCCACCGTCGAAATGGCCCGCGCCTTTATGAAGAATTGCCGCAAGGTCGGCATCAAGGTGCACGGCGACTTCATCATCGGCCTGCCCGGCGAAACGAAGGAAACCATCGATAAGACCATCGAGTTTGCCAAGGAACTCGATTGCGAGACGATTCAAGTGTCGCTGGCCCACGCCATGCCCGGCACCGAATTGCATGATTCGATGGCTCAACAAGGCTTTCTGAAGGTTGAAGCGCTGGCCGATTCAGGCGGCCACCAGTTGCCGCACATCGAGTACCCGCACCTCTCGAAGGCCGAGATGATGGGCGGCGTAAACCGCTTCTACGACGAGTACTACTTCCGTCCGAAGGTGGTGTGGCGTATCGTGCGCGAAGCGCTGTGGGATTCCCACGAGCGCAAGCGTCTCTATCACGAGGCCACATCCTTCCTGAAGCTGCGCTCAGAGCGCTGGAAGTGGGTTCGCCAGGGCGGCGACATCGACAAGCCCATGATCGTCGTGCCCGGCACATCGTCAGCCTCCGGCAACGACTAAGCCAGCCTCACAAGGGCAACTCCAAGACTTTTCAACCGTGACACAGCCATTCCTGGCTGTGCTCTGTGAGCACGAGACGACCATGAAACGCGAGTTCCGACTCCGGATCAAAACGTTCCTCATGATCCTGGTAATGGTCGCCTGCGCTAATGCTGGCGATCTGATGCTGAAGCGCGGTATGACCGAGATCGGCGCAGTACAACTCTCCTGGGCCGGTCTGCGGCACGCCTTCCTGCTCACCGTCGCCAGCCCAACGATCTGGCTGGCGATCTTCTTCCTCATTGGCTTCACCGCCAGCTACATGATGTTGATGAGTTGGGCGGACTACAGCTACGTGATGCCCGCGGGCGCTTTCGGCTACGCGCTGCTCACCTTCCTGGCGGTCGTGTTTCTCCACGAGAGCGTTTCGCCCAGGCGCTGGATCGGTGTGTTCCTGATCTGCGTCGGAGTGCTGGTGGTAGGCCTCACCAAACCACGCACCACCGATGTCGTACCTCAGCGGGTAGCGGCGTAAATGCGCAGCGTCATACTGTTCACCCTGTTCATCCTCTGCAGTACGGGTGGCGAGATCATCATCACCCACGCCATGAAAATCGTCGGCGAGCCGGCCAGGTTGCGTCCCCGCGAAGTGCTGATCTTTCTCGGACGCGCGCTCCGCAATGCCTGGTTCTGGACCGGTATACCGCTCCTGGCCGCCTCGTTCTATCTCTTGTTGCTGCTGCTTTCCTGGGAGCCCATCACCCTGGTGATCCCAGCCTCGGCGCTAAATCCCTACGTCTTCGGGACGTTAGCGGCCAAGTATTTTCTTGGAGAGAAGATCAGCGCGGGCCGCTGGGCCGGAGTTGCGTTAGTTTGCGCTGGCGTCGCGCTCGTCGCGTTGAGTTGACACTGGTCACCAGATGGAGGGAAGCCGGTAGCACAGACACTCCAGTCTGTGTCGCCGAACTGGCCTGAGTGGATTTCCCTAGAAGCTTCGATGCTAAGGTCTACTCATACCGATCCAGTTGGCTCGGTTGGTGAAGACAAACTTTCCTCCGGCCCTCGCCAGTTCATAGGTCGGACCCAGCTTTTCGAGATAAGCGCGGCGGTCGTCGCCCCCGGTCACGAAGTAAATTCGGTCGGGTCCCGTCCACGCGTGGGCCAGTTGTGCATCGTCGATGAAGATCGGGGCGGCGTCAGGGAACAGCGAGCCGTACCACAGTCCGTTGATCCTCCCGTTGAAGATCAGCATCTGTCGCCCGGTGTAGAAGTTCACCGACGAAGCGTTCGCATACTCGCCGTCACAGATGATCTGATCGCGGGGCTGAAGTTCGCGCTGGATGGCCGTGGCCAGCGGCTTCGAGCCGAGCACTGGAGCGAAAACGCCGAGGGCGATGTGGGCGCAATCGATGAAGAGAATCATCATCAGCGCCAGCGCCCAATTCGCCGCCTGCGGCGAGCCCCGACGGCGCAAGAGCCAGTTCAAGCC
>JBAVNY010000389.1:0-18286 GCA_049691535.1 Candidatus Acidiferrum sp. | reverse complement strand
GCGATGTTTGGGCAAATCGTGGTGATGCGAATGTTCCGGGAAAAGGGAATTCTAACGCAGATCTGCGGAAACAACTTCATGGTGCTGAAAGCAGCGCCGCCGCTGATGGTCACGACGGAACAGTTGGACGAATTTGTTACGGGGATTCGGGAAGTCGTGGAGCTGGCGCAAACGTCGGCAACATTCTGGACCGAAGCGCTGGGGATGGCGCGCAGAGCGATAAATATTTAGATGGGAACTCGAGGTGACGGTCGCAAAGCGCTCGCAGCCATGGATAAAGCAAAGCAACATGCCTGAGACATGCGCCGGACATTTATTTAACAAAGATTGAATGGTGCCCAACTGGCGAGAGTTGGACACTAGGGTTGAGAAAGGCGGTTGAGTGGTCTGTTCAGGAGAGAGTACGGACGTATTTGTTGTGGGCGGGGGGCCAGCGGGACTGGCTACAGCCATTGCGGCGCGCCAACAAGGGTTTGAAGTAACGCTGGCCGACGGCGCGGCGCCTCCCATCGAAAAACCGTGCGGTGAAGGGATGATGCCCGAGGCGTTGGGGGCACTGCGGGCGTTGGGCGTGGAGATCAGTCCCGCAGAGGGATTTCGTTTTCGAGGCATTTGTTTTGCGCAGGAGAACGTGCGGGTGTGCGCGGATTTCCCGGATGGACTGGGAATCGGATTGCGGCGACCGCTCCTGCATGAACGCTTGGCGGCCCGAGCGGAAGAGAGCGGCGTAAGAATGTTGTGGAAGACGCCGGTGACTGGCATTGACGAAAGCGGCGTGCAACTTTCCAACAGGCGAATCAGAGCGAGATGGATTGTTGGCACAGATGGACAGGGATCGCGTGTGCGTCGTTGGGCGGGCCTGGATCAAAAGGCGCACTGTAAACAGCGATATGCGACGCGGCGGCATTATAGGGTGCGGCCGTGGTCGGAGTATATGGAGATCCATTGGGGGGCGACGGCGCAGGCGTATGTGACGCCGATCGGAGAAAAAGAAGTCTGCGTGGTGATGATCGCGGAGAGGCCGGAATATGCGGCATTTGACCGGGCGATAGAAGAATTACCGGCGCTGGGGAATAAATTGGCGGGAGCGGAGTTGAGTAGTAGAGAGCGCGGGGCGCTGACCATGATGCGAACGCTACGGCAGGTGCAGCGCGGCAACGTGGCGCTGGTGGGTGATGCGTCGGGCGGTGTCGATGCGATTACGGGGGAAGGGCTGCGCCTGACGTTTCAGCAGGCGTTTGCGCTGGCGGACGCGATGAAGCAGGGAGATTTGCCTGGTTATGAAAAGGCGCACCGGCAGATTATGAGGCGGACGATGTTGATGGGAAATTTGATGCTGTGGCTTGGGCGAAATCCGGCGATACGCGGGCGGGTTCTCCGGGCTTTGCATGGAAAACCGGAACTGTTTGCGGGATTAGTCGCGACGCATCTCGGACATGCCAGTGCGAAGGAAGTTTTGATCAACGGGGCGAATTTAGGTTGGCGGCTGTTGGCGGTCTGAGGAGAGAAGGAAGTTTATGAGATTGTCCGGAATGAAGTCGCTGCGCTTTGCGGGGCTCTCCGTTGTGGGGATTGCAGTATTCCTTTCGGCTGCGGCGGCACCTCCGCGAATACCACAAGCTGCAGCGACGGCAATGTCCGAGGTGGTGTTGACGGTCGATCCGGCGCAATCGAAGGTGCACTGGAATGTGGACAGCACGCTGCACATGGTGCACGGAACTTTTAATTTGAAGAGTGGCATGGTGCACATCAGTCCGGAAACAGGTAAGGCGGGCGGCGAGATTGTGGTGCTGGCGACGAGCGGAGAAAGCGGCAATGGCTCGCGCGATGCGCGCATGCACAAAGAAATTTTGGAGACGGCGAAATATCCCGACGCGGTATTTCGACCGACGTCCGTGGAAGGAAAAGTCCAGCAGACCGGAACGTCTGACGTAAAGCTGCACGGGACATTCACGCTGCACGGGGCCGACCACGATATGGATGCGCCGGTTCACGCGGAGATATCGGGAGATCATTGGAAAGGCACCAGCAAGTTCGAAGTGCCCTATATAAAATGGGGCATCAAAGATCCCAGTAATTTCATGTTAAAGGTAAAACCAGTGGTGTACGTGGAATTGGAAATGTCGGGCGACGTAAAAAGCGCAAAATAGGCCAGTCGTAAGCCGAGTCCGCCGAAGTCCGAATAACTTTCTTCCTCAGCAAAAAGCCTGTTTTCGTTTGCATATCGCTGGCGCTTCTATCATCATTAGTTATTTGGGATACAGCTCGCGCTCCAGACAGCTGCACCCCTGTTGTTCCACCTAAATGAAAATAGAAAACTGAGGAAATTCATGGACAAGCCAACAAGTATTGCTGCGCCAAAGGGGAAGCTCGGAGTTTTGCTGCCGGGCATGGGCGCAGTGGCGACGACCTTCATGGCGGGCGTGGAATTGGTCCGCAAAAAGAAGGCGCAGCCTGTGGGTTCGTTGACGCAGATGGCCACGATTCGCCTGGGGAAGCGCACCGAAGGACGTTCGCCGAAGATTAAGGACCTGGTGCAGCTCGCGAGGCTGGAAGACTTGGTATTCGGCGGCTGGGATATTTTCCCGGAGAGCTCTTACGATGCGGCGGCAAAAGCTGGAGTGTTGGAGCCGCACCACCTGGCGCAGGTGAAGACTTTTTTGTCGAAGATCAAGCCGATGAAGGCGGCGTTTGATCGCGAGTACGTGAAAATGCTGGATGGAAAGCACGTCAAGAAGGGCAAGAACAAATATGACATCGCGCTGCAATTGAAGCGGGACATTGCGAACTTCAAAAAGAAGCATAAGTGCACGCGGATGGTGGTGTTGTGGTGCGGCTCGACGGAAGTATTTATGAAGCAGCACGACGTCCATACCACGCCAGAGAAATTCGAAGCGGCGATGAAGGCCAATCATCCGGCGATTGCGCCATCGATGTTGTATGCGTGGGCGGCGATCACCAGTGGAATTCCGTTTGGAAATGGGGCGCCGAACCTCACGGTGGACGTGCCCGCGCTGGAGCAGCTTGCCATTGAGAATAAGGTGGCGATCGCGGGCAAAGACTTCAAGACCGGGCAGACGTTGATCAAGACGGTGCTGGCTCCAGCGTTCAAGGCGCGCATGCTGGGATTGAATGGCTGGTTTTCCACGAACATTCTGGGCAATCGCGACGGAGAAGTGCTTGAGGATCCGGGATCGTTCAAGACCAAGGAAGAATCAAAGTTGGGCGCGCTGGAATTTATTTTGCAGCCGCATCTTTATCCGGAGTTGTACAAGACGATTCACCATAAGGTGCGGATCAATTACTATCCGCCGCGCGGCGACAACAAAGAAGGCTGGGACAATATTGATATCTTCGGGTGGCTGGGTTATCCGATGCAGATCAAGGTGGACTTTTTGTGCCGCGATTCGATTCTGGCGGCGCCGATTGTTTTGGACCTGGTGCTGTTTTTGGATTTATCGCAGCGTGCTGGTTTGCGCGGCATTCAGGAATGGCTGAGCTTCTACTTCAAATCGCCGATGACGGCACCGCAGTTGTATCCGGAGCATGATTTGTTCATTCAGTTGATGAAGCTGAAGAACACATTGCGCTGGATGGTTGGCGAAGAACTGATCACGCACCTGGGGCAGGAATATTACGACTAAGGTGTGAGTGCGCGGCATCCTGTTGCCGCATGAAATCTGTTTGAAGCATTTCGGGCGCCGGCGAGTTTCGCGGCGCTCTTTTTTTAGCCCTTCTTCGTTGCCACTTGGACCGCAGGTGCCAACTGCAAGCGTTCGGGGACTTCCCACTTATTAGAGATCGAAGAACGGAACAATGCGTCGATGACGGCCATGTTGCAGATGGCATCCTCAAGCGAATTGGGCACTTCGGTGTTGTTGAGAATTGCTTTGGAAAAGAGATCGCCCTGAATCGTGAATTGATTACAGATCGGGAAAGTTTCCGTGATTTGGCTTCCGCCAGCGTAAAGATCTTTGCCATTGTCGATGAAAACGCGAGTGGGCTTGTCGGTAGGCGCGTTGAAGGGAATTTCGATGTCGAGCCGGCCTTCGGTGCCGAGAAATTGCATGCGCTGGTAATAGACCATCTGCGTTGAGGCGGTGAAAATTGCCTGGCCGCTAGGAAATTGCAGGATGGCGGAGGTGAGACGATCGGTTTTAAAGCTGGGATCGTGTTCCATGCAGGCGATCACTCGTTCGGGCTCTTCCGCAAACATGAAGCGAGTGGTTTTGATGGGGTAGCAACCGATGTCCATCAAAGCACCGCCAGCGTCCTCGGCGATGTTGCGGGTGTTGGCGGGATCGACGTTGAAGTAGCTGAAATAGCCGAGAGCCGAGCGCAATTTGCCGATGCGTCCATTGCGGACGAGTCGTTCAGCGTGCATCCATTGCGGATGAGTGCGAACCATAAAGGCTTCGCCAATTTTAACTTTGTATTCGTCGCGCGCTTCTAGCAAGCGACGCGCTTCGGCAACGTTGCGGCTGAGAGGCTTTTCGCAGAGAACATGTTTGCGGTGGAAAGCGGCCTGGATGGCCCACTCAACGTGCAGATGATTGGGAAGAGGATTGTAAACGGCGTCGATCTCGGGATCGGCGAGCAGTTCCTCGTAGGAGCCGTAGGCTTTGGGAATATTTAGTTGCTTCGCGGTGGCCTGAGCTTTTTCGAGAGAACGCGAGGCAATCGCTGCTATTTCACAAGCTTCGCCCTGCTGCATCCCCGGAATGACACGACGAATGGCAATGGATGCCGCGCCGAGAACTCCCCATCGAACTTTTCGAGTCATGATCGCTCCTAAGGTAAGTATCGCAAAAAGTGAGTTACGACAAAATGGGCGGGGAGTGGATTAACTGCGAGAAAAACGCCAGACCTGATTATTAGTCGACCCAATCGAAAGTGCGCGTGACGGCTTTCTTCCACTGGCGAAAAAGCTCTTCGCGTTGCGCTTCGGGCATTACCGGTTCCCAGGTGCGGTCCACGGCCCAATTCTGGCGTAAATCGTCGAAGTCCGTGTAATAGCCAACCGCCAGGCCTGCGGCGTAGGCTGCGCCGAGGGCGGTGGTTTCCCGGATCACTGGGCGCTGGACCGGAATGTTCAGAACGTCCGCCTGGAATTGCATCAGCAATTCGTTTTCGACCATACCGCCATCGATGCGCAGCGAGAATAGATGGATTTCAGAATCTTTTTCCATGGCTTCCAGTACCTCACGGGTTTGATAGGCGGTAGCCTCGAGTGCGGCGCGTGCGAGGTGGCCTTTTCCAGCAAAGCGAGTCAGGCCGGCGATAACACCGCGTGCATCGGTGCGCCAATAGGGGGCGTAGAGTCCACTAAAGGCTGGCACGAAATAGACGCCGCCATTGTCGCGGGCGGTGCGGGCCAGCGATTCGATGTCGCTGCTTTTCTGGATAAGGCCGAGATTATCGCGCATCCATTGGACCAGGGCACCGGTGATGGCGACGCTGCCTTCGAGTGCGTAGATGGCAGGCTGAGCACCGAGTTTGTAGCCAACGGTGGTGAGCAGGCCGCAAGTTGATGGGACCGCGCGCTCGCCGGTATTCATGAGCATGAAACAGCCAGTGCCGTAGGTATTCTTGGCTTCGCCCGGCCGGAAACAGGTTTGTCCGAAGAGCGCGGCTTGTTGATCGCCGAGTACGCCTGCGATTTTCGTGCCGGCGATGCATGGAAGTTTCGCCTCGCCGTAGAGTTCGCTACTGGAGACGATGCGAGGGAGGATGCTGCGAGGGACATCAAAAGCAGCGAGAATTTCGGGATCCCAATCAAGCGTGGCGAGATTCATGAGCTGGGTGCGACTGGCGTTGGTGACGTCGGTGAGGTGAACGCCGCCATTTTTGCCTCCAGTGAGATGCCACAGAAGAAAGGTGTCGACGGTGCCGAAGAGAAGTTCGCCGTTGTCTGCTTGTTTTCGCGCGTCTTTTACATTTTCAAGTAGCCAGCGAATTTTGAGGGCGCTGAAGTAAGTGGAAAGGGGCAGGCCGGTTTTGGCACGAAATCGGTCGATGCCGCCGTTCTTGGAAAAATCGGCAACCATGCCTTCGACGCGCGTGTCTTGCCAAACGATGGCGTTGGAGATGGCCTGGCCAGTGGATTTATTCCAGAGGATGGTTGTTTCGCGCTGATTGGTAATGCCAATGGCCGCGAGATCGCTGGACTTCAGAACTTTCTGTTCGAGTGCTCTGCGGATGACGTCTTGAGTGCGCCGCCAAATCTCTTCCGGGTCGTGCTCGACCCAGCCGGGCGAAGGATAAATCTGCTCGTGCTCTTCCTGTGCGATGGAGACGATGCGGCCGCCGCGGTCGAATACGATGAAGCGAGTGCTGGTGGTTCCCTGATCGAGCGCGCCCAGGTAGGCAGCCATAAAATCTCCTTACAAATCGAGTATGCGTACCAGCAAGCCAGCGAGCGCGCCGCCTACCAGCGGTCCAAAGACGGGAATGGGCGAATAGTTCCAGTCGGATGAACCTTTGCCGGCGATGGGAAGAGTGGCGTGAGCGAGGCGCGGAGCGAGATCGCGCGCCGGATTAATGGCGTAACCGGTGGTGCCGCCTAGAGAAAGTCCGATACCCCAAACGAGGCTGGCGACAAGATAAGGTCCAAGCCCCATTACGCTACCGTTGGCGGCGATGTTCTTGGAAAAGATGGCGCCGACTACAAACACCAGAACAAAGGTGGCAATGACTTCGCTGACGAAATTCCAGGCATAGTTACGAATGGCGGGAGCGGTGCAGAAGATTCCGAGTTTGGCGGATTGATCGGGAGTTTCTTTCCAGTGCGGAAAATAGTGGAGCCAGACGAGCGTTGCGCCAATAAAGCCGCCGAGCATTTGGGCCGACACGAAGGTCAAAAATTGCGAGAAGTCATGGTTGCGAATGGCGACGCCCAAGGTGACCGCTGGATTCAAATGAGCGCCTGGGCTGCCACAAGCTACTGCGGTGAAGATGCCGCACATGACGGCGAAAGCCCAACCGGCGCTGAT
Source organism: Candidatus Acidiferrum sp. (assembly GCA_049691535.1). Lineage (GTDB taxonomy): Bacteria > Acidobacteriota > Terriglobia > Acidiferrales > UBA7541 > Acidiferrum. The sequence continues at coordinate 11,294 of JBAVNY010000389.1, read as the reverse complement.
GACCATCCATCCGGAATTTTCTGCTTTGGATTTTTTCAGAAGGACGGCGGCGACTACGCCGTCGCCAAGCAAAATGAGCACCAGGGTGCCCATGAACTCGCCAAACCAGGGAGTGTGCATACCGTCTTTCTATCACAGTAAGGAGAAAGTGCTCCAATTCTACGCGGCTAGCGTCATCTACTTGCACGCGTCTGGTGAAGGTCATAAACAACAAAGGCCGGAGCGCGTGGCTCCGGCCTGGTGAATTTAGATTTTGTGGTCTGAGTTAGCGGCCGTGCCCGGGATGCTCGCTGGGATGCGACTCATGTTCCGGCGGCTTGCTGGAGTGTTGTTGGGGTTGCTGCTGATTCGTATGAGTTGTGTTGGTAGGTGCTGGCGGCCGATTGTTGTTTTGTTGAGTTGGCGGCTGCGAATTGGTGTGTGATGCGTTTTGCGGCGTATTTCCGTTTGGCCGATTGCCATTTCCATTCGTGTTGGAGGTAGTGCTCTTGTTCATGGCGTTTGGCGGGCGATCATTGCGCGCGTTGTTGGTGGTGTTGGCCGAGGGGCGATTCGCGTTTGCTGAAACCGGACGAGCGGCGACGATGCCCGGACCATTAAAGACGCCTGGCTTTTGACTGGCAGCGATGGCGGGATTGCCATGGTTCTGCGAGGCGAGCAGCGCACGATTCGAGCTGGCGGCTTGCTGATGCTGGGTCTGCGTCGCTGTAGCAGGCGTGTGCGGTTCGCGGGCAGCAGCTTGTTCCGCGGCGGTGGGCTGCGCGGTGGTGCCGCCGGTGCCGCCATTGTAGCTAACGCGATTCACGGTGGTGTTGTTGTTGATGACGGTGGTGTTGTAGGTGTTGTGAATGACGGTGGTGTTCACGTTGGTTACGGCAGTGTTGTAGTGATAGACGCCACCGCGCCATTCACCACCTGCGAAGCCAACTCCGGTATAACCGAATCCGTAGGACACGCCACCATAGAAGCCGACGTGCGGTCCCCAATAACCGCCGTGCCACAGGTAACCGCCGCCGCCCCAGCCCCAATACCCAGGAGTCCAGAGCAAGCCCACGGCAGGAGCGACTACCCACGTGCCGGGAACCCAGAAATAACCGTCAGGACCATACGCCCAATAACCGGGCGTCCACATGTAGCCAGCGCCTGGGCAGATGGGCTGGGTATAAACCGGCAAAATTGGCGGGCCAATGTGGATGGCGACCCCGACCGAGACCTGCGCCGAAGAGGGAGGCGGCGCGACCAAGATCGCGAGAACGGCGAGAACAAGCAAACTTACAATTTTTGTTAGACGAATCATCGAGTTCCCCTGGACTCCAAATGTGTCAGCTAGAGCGCTGGTTTGAAGCAGCTTAAAGGACGCTGAACGATTGCTAAGGTTGAAAACACAGATGGCCTGAGGAAGTTGCGTTGTTCAACGCAATGCCTATGTAATCAATAAATTACAACAGGACTCTCGGGCCGGAGGCGATCGGACAGACGTGCTCGGGATATTAAGGATTGGGATGTGCGGGAACTGGAAGAGGTTGGGAGGCGGGGGGTGGCGGAGTTGGAGGGATAATGGAGGGAGGGGTCTCGCGCGAAATTATCTGGTGAGATGTGGGAAGGGTTGAGGAGTCCCAACCTCCGCCGACAGCCTCGACAAGCTGAACGCTGGAGACGATCTGCTGAATGCGGAGATTCAGGGCAGTTTGCTGGTTGCTGAGCAACGTGGTTTGCGCGGTAATGACGTTGAGATACGGATCGATACCGAGGCGATAGCGATCGGTGGCCAAGGTTAGGCCCCGCTGAGCGGCGGTGACGGCTTCCTCTTGTTGCTTGATCTCCAGGGAAAGTACGCGAAGAGAAGCGAGATTGTCTTCCACCTGCTGGAAAGCAGTCAACACGGTTTGGCGGTAGTTCGCCACGGACTGCTCGTAGAGAGCACGGTTTTGCTCGACGGTGGCGCGGCGAAGACCGGCATCGTAGATGGTTTCCGTTGCGGAGGGACCAACCGACCAGAAGCGACTGGGCCACGTGAACCATTTAGAGAGATCGGTGGACTGAAAACCAAACGAGCCACCCAAGGTCACAGTTGGGAAGTAAGCAGCGCGCGCGACTCCAATCTGCGCATTGGATTGAGCCATGAGGCGTTCATTTGCCGCCACATCCGGGCGGCGCTCGAGCAGTTGCGAGGGCACGCCGAAGGGAATGGCCGGGGGAGGAGTTTTGAGCGGCTCGATCTTGATCGAGAACGTGGACGCCGGCTGGCCGAGCAGCATGGCGATGGCGTGTTCGTATTGAGAACGGAGAATGCCAACGTTGGTATCGGCGGCACGCGTGGCGGCCAGTTGCGTTTCGGCTTGCGCTACGGCTTCATCAGAGTCGATACCGGTTTCGTAGAGAGCCTTGGTCAATTCGAGCGATTTCTCGTAAGCGTCGACTGTGGAATCGAGGAGCTGCTTCAAAGCATCCGAACCGCGTAGTTGAAAATAGTCGACGGCGAGTTCGGCTTGGGCGGTGAGGCGGGTGTTTTCGAGATCGGCAGCAGAGGCTTGGGCGTTGGCCACATCAGCGCGCACGGTGTTGCGAACGCGGCCAAACAGATCGGGTGTCCAAGTGGCGTCGAAGGGAAGCGAGTAGTTGGTGAAACTGGTGCCTGAGAAACTGGAGTTGGCGGAGCTTGAGGAAGTGGGCTGATGGCTGCGGGTGATACCCGGACCCACCGTCACGGTGGGGAAATATTGAGAGCGAGCTTCGCGCACCAGCGCGCGGGCCGCCATGAAACTGGCAAAGGATGCGGCCACGTTCTGGTTCGAAATGTTTACCTGCTCTTCCAAGCCGTTGAGCTCGGTATTCTGGAAAATCTCCCACCATTTACCGTGCAGCGTGCTGTCTTGAGGTTGGGCAACTTTCCAGCCGTCCATGCTCTTTAGATCTTCGGGCGTGACTTCTTTGAACGAAGCGGGCGCCTGAGTGGCTGGCTTATTGTATTTGGGGCCGACGTCGCAGCCGTGCAGCAAGAAGCTAGCGCAAAGAGCGGAGACCGCGGCGCATGTTCGGATTTTGCGTTGCATCAAGATCCCAGCCTCCCTGGGTGTTGAAAATAAAAAATCACCTTCGAGCGATGGGGCTTCGGCGCAGTGTTCATCCAAAAGACTCCACTTGTCCTGGTGGATGCGGCACCCTTCCGCGTGCGCGCAGCCAACGAATGCGCATCCGATCGAGTGAAAGATAAACGACCGGGGTGGTGTAGAGCGTCAACATTTGGCTGAGAATCAAGCCGCCGATGATAGTGATGCCGAGGGGCCGGCGAAGTTCGGAACCGGTTCCAGTGCCGAGGGCGAGCGGCAAGGCGCCGAAGAGGGCCGCCAAGGTGGTCATCAGGATCGGCCGAAAACGCAGAATGCAGGCCTGGAAGATGGCTTCTTGCGGAGACTTGCCATCCACGCGCTCGGCAGCGAGGGCGAAATCAATCATCATGATGGCGTTTTTCTTGACAATACCGATAAGAAGAATCACGCCGATGATGGCGATAACACTGAGATCCATGTGAAAAATCATCAAGGCCAGAACGGCCCCGACACCCGCGGAAGGCAGCGTGGAAATAATGGTGATGGGATGGATGAAACTCTCGTAGAGAATGCCGAGAACGATATAAACGGCCATGAGCGCGGTGATGATGAGCAGCAGTTCGCCGGCGAGCGAAGCTTGAAACGCTTGCAGGGTTCCAGAAAACATGCCGGTGATGGTGTTGGGCATGCCGATCTTCTGTTCCATCTCGAGGATTTCCCGGGAAGCATCACTGAGGGCCACGCCCGGGGCAGTGTTAAACGAAATGGTCACGGAAGGATATTGCCCCTGGTGATTGACGGCCAGAGGAGCGGTGGTGTTTTGATAATGGGCAACGGCACTGAGCGGGACGACTTTCCCCTGCGCAGCGCGAATATAGACATTGTCCAGTTCCGTAGGCGACTGCCAAAACTTTGGATCCACCTCCAACACCACGTGATACTGATTGATGCCGGTGTACATGGTCGAAACCTGAGATTGGCCAAAGGCTTCGTAAAGAGAGGTATCGATCATCTGTGGAGTGATGCCCAGGCGTGAAGCGGTTCCGCGATCATACGTGACCATGGTCTGCAGGCCGCTGTTTTGCTGGTCGGTGTTGACGTCAGTAAGGATTTTCAATTTGCGCATTTGCTGCAAAAGCACCGGTCCCCACTGCACCAGGTTCTGCAAGTTGTCACTCTGAATGGTGTATTGATATTGGGCGTTACTTTGCCGGCCACCAATGCGCAGGTCCTGGCCGGCCTGCAAGAAGGTGTTGGCACCTTCGACGGAGCTTAATTTCGGGCGTAAACGGTTAATGATTTGGCCAGCATTGGCATCACGCTGTTCGATGGGCTTAAGACCCAAATAAATGAAGCCGCTATTGGTGGCGCCGCCGCCGCCGGTGAAGGCCATAACGTTGGCCACACCGGGATCCGTTTTAGCAATGCTGACGATGCGCTGGGTGGCGACCTGCATGGCTTGAAACGAAATGTCCTGCGAGCCTTGAATGCCACCGAAGACGGTTCCATTGTCCTGCTGCGGGAAGAAGCCTTTGGGGACAATGATAAACAGATAGATGTTGATGCCAATGGTGATGCCCAGAACAATCAGGGTAAGAACGGAATGTTCAAGCACCCAAGCCAGGCTGCGTTCGTAGCTATGCAAAAGTCGGTTGAAGGCACGCTCGCTGGCGTTGAATGCTTTGCCATGCTGTTCTGGGCGGAGGTGCTTGAGCAAACGTGAGCACATCATGGGTGTAGTGGTTAAGGAAATGGCGAGCGAGACCATGATCGCTACGGAAAGCGTAACCGCGAATTCGCGGAATAGACGGCCTACGATGCCACCCATCATCAGGATGGGAATGAAGACGGCGATCAGGGAGATGCTGATGGATAGGACCGTAAAGCCGATTTCACTGGCTCCCTTGAGCGCCGCTTGCATGGGGCCCATACCTTCCTCGAGGTAACGGGTAACGTTTTCGATGACCACAATTGCGTCGTCGACCACGAAACCCGTGGAGATGGTGAGCGCCATCAAGGAGAGGTTGTCGATACTGTAGTGAAACAGGTACATCACGCCAAAGGTGCCGATCAGCGAGACAGGAACAGCGACGCTGGGAATTAAGGTGGCGCGCACATTCCGGAGAAATAGAAAGACCACCAGAATGACCAGTGCGATGGAGATGACCAGGGTGCGTTCCACGTCGCGAACCGAGGCACGAATGGTAAGGGTGCGATCCAGGACGACTGACGTATCGATGGCGGCAGGGATGGAAGCCTTCAGTGAAGGAATCGCCTCGCGCACGCGATCGACGGTATCGATAATGTTGGCGCCGGGCTGGCGGAAAATGATGATCAGGACGGCGGGCTTACCGTTGACGAAGCCTGCCGCACGGATATTTTCCGTGGAGTCTTGAACCTTAGCTACATCGGAGAGTTTCACGGCGGCGCCATTGTGGTAGCCGACGACCAGCGGCATATAGTCCACCGCTTTGAGAAGTTGGTCATTGGTGACGATGTCGGCGGTGGTGGCGCCATTTATGATTTGTCCCTTGGGGCTATTGGCGTTCTGGCGAGACAACATGGAAGCAACGTCTTGCAGTCCCAACCCGTAGCCGTTGAGTTGACTGGGATTCACATCGACGCGGACGCCGGGAAGGGAACTACCGCCGACGCTGACCTGCCCAACGCCCTCAATCTGCGAAAGGCGCTGCTGCATGATGGTGGAGGCGGCGTCGTAGAGTTTGCCGCGGTCGTAGATGGATGAGGTGAGGGCCAGAATCATGATGGGCGCGTCAGCCGGGTTGACCTTGCGATAGGTGGGATTGCCGGGAAGGTTGGAAGGGAGATAGCTGCGCGCGGCGTTGATGGCAGCTTGGACGTCACGTGCCGCTCCGTTGATATCGCGACTTAATTCGAATTGAAGAGTGATGCTGGTAGTGCCCAGGAAACTGGACGACGTCATTTCGGTGATGCCAGCGATGCGACCGAACTGTCGCTCGAGAGGCGTGGCAACCGAAGATGCCATGATCTCCGGACTGGCACCCGGCAAGCTGGCTCCGACTGAAATAGTGGGGAAGTCGATCTGTGGAAGCGGCGAAACGGGCAATTCCCGGAATGCTACGGCGCCGGCCAGAGCAATGGCAGCGGTCAAGAGCGTGGTGGCGACGGGTCGATGAATAAATGGCGAAGAGAGACTCATAGAATTAATCCGCCGGGACAGCCTCGGGGCCGCTGCTGGCGGAAGACGCACGATGCGACGTAAAACGCTGCGCCAGACGGTCGAAGAAAATATAGATCACGGGCGTGGTGTAGAGCGTGAGCACCTGGCTGAGGAGCAAGCCCCCGACCATGGAGATTCCCAATGGGCGGCGAAGTTCTGAACCAATACCAGTGCCCAGAGCGAGCGGCAGACCACCGAGCAGTGCGGCCATGGTGGTCATCATGATTGGGCGGAAGCGCAGCAGGCAGGCTTCGAAAATCGCGTCTTCGGACGACTTGCCCTGGTGCCGTTCCGCATCAAGGGCAAAGTCGATCATCATAATTCCATTCTTTTTGACGATGCCGATTAAGAGAATGATGCCGATTAACGCGACGACGCTGAGTTCCTGGCCGCAAATCAAAAGAGCAAGGATAGCGCCGACTCCGGCGGACGGAAGAGTCGAAAGAATGGTGATGGGGTGAATGTAGCTCTCATAGAGAACGCCCAAAACAATGTAGACGGTGATGAGAGCGGCCAGAATCAAAATGGGTTCATTCGCCAATGAGGCTTGGAAGGAAGCGGCGGTGCCTTGGAATGCGCCTTGAACGCTCAAGGGCATGCCAATTTCCTGTTGCGCTTTATCGATGGCTTTGGTGGCTGCGCCGAGGGAGGCGTTGGGCGCCAAGTTGAAGGAGATGGTTACGACCGGGAATTGCCCTTGATGATTGACGGAGAGCGGCCCACTTTTCATTTCGAAGTGCGTGAAGGTGCTGAGCGGCACCGCGCCGCCGTTGATGCTCGAGACGGGACTCGGATTTGCGGATCCGGCGCTGATGGAGTTGTTTGTGGAGGCAGTAGGGCTAGGGGAAGAAGTTGAAGCAGAATTGCCGCCGGCGGTAGTCGATGTCACGGTGCCAGTGCCCGAACTAGTTGAACCGGTGATAAGGGCGGTGGGAGCGAGCGCCGAGCGGATATAGATATCCTGGAGCTTCGACGGGTTCTTTTGGAAGTCGGGCTGCGTTTCCAAAATTATGTGGTACTGGTTCAACTGAGTGTAAAGAGTGGAGACCTGGCGTTGGCCGAATGCGTCGTAGAGTGCCTGGTCAACCGCTTGCGGGGTGATACCCATGCGCGAAGCGGTCACGCGATCCATGACCAGAGAGGCGGCTAATCCGGAAGTCTGCTGATCGGTGGCGAGATCGCGGAGTTCGGGAATGGTGCGCAGCTTGGCCATCAGCTTGGCGGTCCAGTAATTGAGTTCCTGCTGATCGGGATCTTGCAACGTGTATTGATATTGGGTGCGGCTGACGCGGTCTTCGACAGTGAGGTCTTGCACCGGCTGCATGTACAATGTAATGCCATCGACTTTTTCGAGATTGGGCTGAAGGCGCCGAATCACGTCGGAGGCGTTGATATTGCGAACTTCCAGCGGCTTCAAATTAATTTGAATACGACCGCTGTTCAATGTGGTGTTGGTGCCATCGATGCCGATGAAGGAAGAGACTCCTTCGACCGCAGGGTCTTGCAAGAGAATGTGAACCAACTGCTGCTGCTTTTCGGCCATCGCGGGGAAAGAGACCGATTGCGCGGCTTCCGAAATGCCCTGGATAATCCCGGTATCTTGCACCGGAAAGAAGCCCTTGGGAACGATGACGTAGAGAACGATGGTGAGAACAAGCGTGGCCACTGCGACCATTAACGTGGCGAACTGATGCTTCAAGACCCATTTCAGTGTTCGGCCGTAGAAGGCGATGATGTTTTCGAAGCCGCGCTCGGATATTTCGTAGAAGCGGCTTTTCTTCTGGCCGTGGCTGTTCTTAAGCAGCTTGGCGCACATCATGGGCGTCAGCGTGAGAGAAACGATAGCGGAAACTAGAATTGTTACGCTGAGGGTGATGGCGAACTCGCGGAACAGGCGGCCCACGATATCGCCCATAAAGAGCAAGGGAATGAGCACGGCAATCAGCGAGATGGTGAGCGAAACGATAGTGAAACCGATCTGCTCGGAGCCCTTCAGTGCGGCTTGCAGTGGTGGATCGCCTTCTTCGATGTAGCGAATGATGTTCTCGATCATCACGATGGCGTCGTCGACGACGAAGCCGGTGGAGATGGTGAGCGCCATCAGGGTCAGGTTGTTCAAGCTGAAGCCCGCCATGTACATCACGCCGAAGGTGCCGACGATGGAGAGTGGTACGGCGACGCTGGGAATGATGGTGGCGGCAAGGTTGCGCAGGAAAAGAAAGATGACCATGACCACCAGCGCCACGGTGAGCATGAGTTCGAACTCAACATCTTTGACCGATGCGCGGATGGTGGTGGTGCGATCGGCTAAGACATCGACTTGAACCGCTGCGGGCAGATTGCTCTTCAAGACTGGAAGCAATTTCTCGATGCGGTCGACCACCTGGATGATGTTGAAGCCGGGCTGGCGCTGAATGTTGACGATGACCGCCGGGGTCTCGTTCATCCATGCTGCCTGTCGATTATTTTCCACATCGTTGTCGACGCTGGCGACGTCCGAGAGTTTGACGGGCGAACCGTTGTGATAGGCGATAATCACTTGGCGGAAATCTTCGGCGGTGAGCAGTTGATCGTTGGATTGAATCTGATAATCCTGTTGCGGCCCGTCGAAGTTACCTTTGGCTTGATCGAGGCTGGTCTGCTGCAACGCCGTACGCACGTCCTCCATATTTATGCCGAAGGCAGAGAGCTGCGTGGGATTGACGCGCACGCGTACCGCAGGCTTTTGTCCGCCGCTGATGCTGACCAGACCAACACCGGGAAGCTGCGAAATCTTCTGTGCGAAACGGGTATCAGCGAGATCTTCTACTTGCGAGAGCGGCAAAGTTTTTGAGGTCAGAGCCAAAGTCAAAATCGGGGTATCGGCAGGATTGGTCTTGCTGTAAATCGGGGGAGTGGGGAGATCGCTGGGCAAATAAGTTTGCGCGGCATTGATGGCTGCCTGGACTTCCTGTTCCGCCACATCGATGTTCAACTCGAGGGAGAACTGCAACACGATGATGGAGCTGCCGTCCGAACTTGTGGACGTCATCTGGTTCAGCCCGGGCACTTGCCCAAACTGGCGCTCAAGCGGAGCCGTTACGGCGGAAGCCATCACATCAGGATTGGCACCGGGATAGAAGGTGACCACCTGAATCGTGGGGTAATCCACTTCCGGCAACGCCGAGACTGGCAACTGCAGATAGGCTACAAATCCCGCCAGGAGAATCGCCGCCATCAGTAGCCAGGTCGCTACCGGGCGGAGAATAAATGGACGAGACGGATTCACTGCTTGGAGCCTCCCTGTTTGCCGTTGGTGGGTTGGCCGGGAGTGGTTTGGTTAGGCGTGGTTTGGCTAGGCGATTGGCTACCGGTATCGGCTGGACCGCCTTGAGCGGTCTTGGGTCCGTTCTGGTTGGACGGGCTACGCACGCTGACTTTCGCGCCGTCTTGCAACTTGTCGAATCCATTGGTGGCGATAACGTCTCCCGGCTGAAGTCCCTCTACGGCCGTTAACGCGCCGTCTGTTACGCCCGCCTTGATCGGTCGAATGGCGGCGGTTTGGTTGCTGCTGACGACGTACACATAAGCGCCCTGGGCATTGCGCTGGATACCCGGAGTAGGAATGAGTGTGACGTTGTGGAGCGTGTCGACCAATAGGCGCGCATTGACGAATTGGCTGGGGAAAAGGGCATTGTCGGTGTTGGGGAAGATGGCTTTCAGTTTGAGTGTGCCGGTGGTGGTATCGATGACGTTGTCGAGAGTCAGCAAAGTGCCAGAGGCGATCTTATTGGATTGATCACGATCAAAAGCGTCGACTATTAATTTCTTGCCTTTGCGGAGTTGCTGCTGAATCTGATTCAGCTGATCTTCGGCCACACTGAAAATTACGGTAATGGGCTGAAGCTGAGTGATGACGACGAGCGGAGTGGTGCTTCCGGCTTGAACAATGTTACCCGGATCGACGAGACGCAGGCCTACTCGGCCATCGATAGGCGCGGTGATATGGGTATAGACCAGGTTCACTTTCGCGTTGGCGAGCTGTCCCTGATCGTTCTTTACCGTTCCTTCATCTTGCAGGACGACTTGATTTTGATCGTCGAGTTGCTGCTTGGCGATGGCGTTGCGATTGAAGGCTTGCTGGTAACGTTCCAAGTCAATTTTCGCTTCGTTCAGAACGGCCTGATCGTGGGCTAACTGGCCTTCAAACTGGAGGACAGCGGCTTCGTACGGACGCGGATCGATTTCAAGAAGCGAATCACCTTTGCGGACCATCTGGCCTTCGTGATAATTGACCCGCATGATTTCGCCTTGCACGCGGCTCGTCACGGTAACGGTATACACGGGAGTGACGGTGCCCAAAGCGGTGAGGTAAATGCCGATGTCACCCTGCTTGGCGGGAACGGCGGAAATCATTATGGCGCGCGGCGCAGGGTCGGCGCTTGCTTTCGATTGGGAAGAAGTGCTGCGGCGCTGCCACACGACAATAACAACGATAAGCGCGACTGCGACCAACACCCATAACCACCAGCGACTCTTGGGTCGATCTACATTTCTCGGAGGCTCTTCTTGCCGTCGCGCATACTCCGGCGTCTTGGTTGCAAAAGAATCCGTTTTATATTCCGTCACTTGCTCTCCCGAAGACAGGAATGTTTGCAATATTCCTGTTACCCGCTAAAAAGGCGCAATGTGGAAATTGTACGCTAGAGCTCAGGAATCTCAGAGAAGCGTGTATCTGTATACCTGGCCTGAGTCGGCACGACATCGCCACTGTATCTTCGACGTTTAAGCGAGGTACCGCGTTTCACTGGGAAGGGTGCAGTTTGGGTGAAGGTTGCCGTGAAGTATAAGCGAGATATGAATATAGGTTCGCTGCGCTGAGTCCTTCGACCTTAGGACACGCCTAACAACTACCGAGAGGCACGCTTCTGGAAGATAGCACGGAGACGAACCTGCTTACACTAAGCCTGGGAAGCCCGCGCCAAGAAGCGAACGGACGTTTATGTTCGGCTTCTTGGCGAGGTTTAGGGCTTCGGCGGAGCTGCCCCAAAAAGTGATATGAG
>JBAVNY010000388.1:0-2732 GCA_049691535.1 Candidatus Acidiferrum sp. | reverse complement strand
GTGTGATCCTGGGTCATTTGCTGCGCGATATCTTTTTGACCTTGTAGCAAGCTGGTGACATCGCGCTGGAGTTCAATGATTTCGCGGGCGACGGCCATGGCGGGGCGAGGACCGATAAGGCTGCCGGCAAGAGCGCTGAGAAGCATGGCGCCACCAAAGTAGGCGATATTGCGTGTACGCATGGTCGTTCCTCCACGGAGACGAGAGAAGAAAGAATTAGGCGATGAAGTCATGTCTACATCCAATTTAATGTGAGAGCGGCGCGGGGGCAAGTGGTTGTATTGGGGAGAGTGGAGGAGTTTCGGAGTTGGGGAGGAGATGAAGCGGTGTCGGTCGGTGGATATTTGAGGTCGTGCCACGATCCCTCCGCTACGTGCTGGCAAAGAGCACCAGCACTTCGGTCGGGATGACAGCGAGAAACGTGGCGTGCCGCGAAGATGGGGCACAACATGCTGTGCCCCTACGATGGCGTGATGAGTTGCGAAATGGGTTGTGGCTATGGGTGAGCCGGGACGAAGTGGCCGCGGCGGTTCTGGGTGTAGCACTCTTCGGAGGCCTGCATGCAGAAGGGCTTTTCCTTGCCGAAGCTGACCGGGTTCATGCGGTCGCCGGGAATGCCGAGGCTGACCATGTAGGCGCGAACGGCGTTGGCACGGCGGACGCCGAGAGCGAGGTTGTATTCGGTGGAGCCGCGCTCGTCGCAGTGGCCTTCGATGTTGACGCGAATGGTTGGATTCGCCTTGAGGAAGTCGGCGGTCTTGGCAAGATTCTGACGGGCGTCGGGACGAATCTCGGCGCTGTCGTAATCGAAGTAAGCGTCACGCACTTCCTTGTAGAAGAGTTCGTCGCCCGACAAGGGAGGCGTGGTTTCGACGGCGGCGGGAGCAGACACCGTGATGCGGACGCTGGCGTCGGCGTTGCCGGCAGCGTTGCTGGCGGTAATGGTGTAGGTGGTGCTGTCGCCGGGCGTGACGGTGGTGGAGCCTTGCGCGGTGACGGCGCCCACTTCCGGCGCGATGGAAACGTTAGGCGCGTCGGTGGTGGTCCAAGAAAGCTTTACGGAATTACCTCTGTTGATGGTGGTGCGATCCGCAGAAATCGAAGCGGTCGGCTTGTTGGCCGACGGTGGCGGCGTGTAGGTCGAAGGCGGCGGGAGCGTCGGTTTCTTGGAGCAGCCAGCGACGAGCAAAAGCAGCGTGCAAGCAGCAATCGAGATAGCGCGGAAGTGAGCGCGGAACACCTGAGTCATACGAGTCCTCCTGGACAGTGAAGTATCCCGTGTTGGGCCGACCGGTGTAGATGGTAACACCTGCGGGCCAGGTTCGGGGAATATGTCGTGATGCGATACATTGTACATGGAATGGAGGGTGTAGGGGTGTGACGGGTGAACGGCGGACGAAAAGATAACAGGCCCGACGATAGTTGGTTGGGAGACAAGTATTGAGGAGCATGCCACGATCCCTCCGCTACGAACTGGCAAACGGCGCGAGTTCTCCGGTCGGGATGACGGTAAGTGGCGAGACGCGGGGTGGAGGAGTTGGTGTGGGCGGGGGCGGACATTGGTTATTTCGTGGAGCAGTTGGGAGATTCGTTGTGGCCGTTGGTGGTGAGCTGGCGGGCGGCGCTGCCGTCGGCGAGCCTGGTCCAGATCTGACGGGAGCCTCCGCGCGTTGACTCGAAGACGATGTGGCGGCCATCGGGAGCCCATCTGGGGCGTTCGTTGCGGCCGGAATCGCGAGTGATTTCGATGGTCTTACGAGAGATGACGTCCATGATGTAGATGTCGTAGTTACCGCTGGGCCGGCGCCAACTAAAGGCAAGGAGTTGTCCGTTGGGCGACCATGAAGGGTCGATGACGTAACCCATGTCTGGCAAATCAAATTTCTGGGAGTTGGTGCCGTCGGCGTTCATGAGATAGAGCTGCGGAACGCCACCACGATCGCTGACGTAGGCGACGGATTGACCGGTCTTGGGATTCCAGGCGGGCGAGGTGTTGGCGGCGTTGGCGGAAGAGAAGGTGATGCGCTTGGGACGATTGCCGCTGGCATCGCTGACATAAAGGTCCGCGGGACCTTGCATGGAAGACGAGAACATAACTTGCGAGCCGTCAGGCGACCAGGTAGGTGAACTGTTGGTGCCCTTGTAGCGCGCGAAGGAAACAATTTTATTGGCGTCGAAGGAGTACATGCAGATTTGCGCGGACGTGGCGCCACCGGCAGGTTCGAAACAAGTGAAGGCGATGCGCGAATTGTCGGGAGACCAGCGCGGCGTTAGAGAAATGGTTTTCAGCGAAGTGAGCGGATGCTGGTTGGAACCGTCGTAATCCATAATCCATAGTTCTTTGGTGCCGGTGCGCGAGCTGATGAAGGCAATTTGCGTAGAGGAAATGCTGGGCAGTCCGCCAGTGAGTTGGCTGATGATTTCGTCGGCGAATTGGTGCGCAAACTTGCGAACTTGCGCGTCGGTCGGCGCGCCGCGATAGACCTTGCCAACAACGGGCTGGGTGCTGGTGCTGCGAACATCAAACATCCACGCGGGAATGGTGACTTCGGTGGCGGATTCCGAAAGATTGCCGAAGGCCACGTAGTTGGCGTTCATGGGTGGATCGGTCCAGGTGAGATTGCGGAGTTCACCGGGCTGTGAAGGAAGATTGGTGGTGGGATAAAAACTGGGGCTGACGAGATCGATGATGCCGCTGAAGGCGAGATCGTCGCGGACGACGGTGGTGAAGA
>JBAVNY010000387.1:0-2135 GCA_049691535.1 Candidatus Acidiferrum sp. | reverse complement strand
CCAACGTAGGCGTTGGCGTAGTTAGGATCCTTGGCGATGGCTTGGGTAAAGAAGTCGCGCGACTTGTTGAGAGCTTCGGGAGTGCGTTTTTGCCAGTAGAAACGGCCTTTTAGGTAGAGCTGGTAGGCCTCGGGATCGGACGTGCCGCCGTTGGTGAGTTTGGCTTTCTGCTCGCCAGTGAGGTGCTCGCGGAGGTGCGAAGAGATTTCGGCGGCAATTTCGCGTTGGACGGACAGAGCGTCGGAAACGTTGCGATTGTACTGCTCACTCCAGAGATTGCGATTGGTGCGGACGTCAGTGAGTTCGGCGCTGACGAGAAGGGAATCGCCTTGCTGCATGACGCGTCCGGTGACCACGGCTTGTACGTTCAGGTCGGAGCCGACTTTTTGCGGATCGACATCTTGGGATTTGTAACGGAAGACGGCACTGCGCGAGCGAACGGTGAGATTGGGAAGCTGGGAGAGCGTGCTGATGAGACTCTCGGTGAGGCCGTCGCTCAGGTAGCCGGTGTTGGGATCGGCGGTGGTATTGGAGAACGGGAGCACGGCGAGTGACTCGATGTTGGAAGAAGAGCGCGCGCCGAACCAGCGGTAGGCGCCAAAAGCGAGAGCGGCGAGGACGATGAGAGCAAGAGCGGCGGCGGTGAAGAACTTTTTCTTGTGGCGTGCGACGAGGCTGACGGCGATTTGTGAGTCAGAGGCAGCTGCAACATGGGAAGGTGAGGAAATGGCCGACGCGGCGGCAGATGCAGACGAGGCGGCGGAAGCTGAGCGAACGGACGACGAGGAATCGCTCAGGGAGGCTGCGGAGTTGTATGTGGCGGAACGGCTGGAATCGGTGTCGCGTTTAAGGCGCTGCAGGTCGGTGCGCAGATCGGCGGCATGTTGATAACGCAGATTGCGATCTTTCTCGAGACATTTGAGGATGACATCTTCGAGCTTCGGCGGCAGATCGGGATTCAAGCGGACCGCGGGCGTAGGCGTGGCATCGAGTATAGATTTGAAAATCACGCCAGAGCTTTCGCCACGAAAGGGCAGAGTGCCGGTGGCCATTTCGTAGAGGACCACGCCAAAAGAAAACAGGTCGGTGCGTGCGTCTAAATCCTTGGCACGAACTTGCTCCGGGGACATGTAGGCGACGGTACCGAGGGTAGAGCCGGGGCTGGTTAAATCCTGAGCGCTGACGCCTTCGGTGAGATCGGGCGCGAGAGTGGAGGAGGAAGGGCGATCTCCGGTGAAGGTGAGCTTGGCTAATCCGAAGTCGAGAATTTTGGTGTGCCCGCGAGTGGTAATGAAAATATTGGCGGGCTTGATGTCGCGATGAACGATGCCCTTGGTGTGAGCGGCGTCGAGGGCGTCGGCAATTTCGATGGCGAGGGGCAGAAGAGTTTCGGTGTCGAGAGGGCTGCCGTTGATGCGGTGCTTGAGAGTCACGCCTTCGAGGAATTCCATGGCGATGAAGGCTTGGGATTCTTGCTCGCCGATGTCGTGAATCGTGCAGATGTTGGCAGGGTTGAGGGCGGAGGCGGCCTGGGCTTCGCGCTGGAAGCGGGCGAGGGCTTGCGGGTCGCGGGCGACGTCTGGAGGAAGGAATTTGAGGGCGACGAAACGCTTCAGGCGGGTGTCTTCGGCTTTGTAGACCACGCCCATGCCACCACCGCCGAGTTTTTCGACGATGCGGTAGTGGGAAATGGTTTGACCGAGTAGAGGATCGACGTCTGGCATTGGGAAAGATACTAAGTGTGGTGCGGAGTTTCGTCAACGGAGTGGGAGGATTGGGCGGATGAAGGAGGGCGGAAAGATAACGCAAGTCTGAGTGAGGTAGAAGTTTTGCCCCGATCCCTCCGCTACGCACGAAGCGCGCTTCGGTCGGGATGACAGCATTTGGGTGCTGAGTGTTGGCACCGCGTGTTGCTGGCTGGCAGCCGGCGCTACAGATCGGTTCGAGTTGGGGTTTGGAATGCGGGCGGTGCGGGACGTGGAGGGTGGTTCGGTGGCAGAATAGCGCGGCTGTGTATCGGGCTTGGAGGATTGATGAGAGTGCGTGCTTGGAAGATTGCGGCTTTGTTTCTGGTGATGGCCGGAATGGCGGCGGGGCAGGATCTGGCTTCGTTTGAGAAGCGGGTGACGGTGAAG
>JBAVNY010000386.1:0-4510 GCA_049691535.1 Candidatus Acidiferrum sp. | reverse complement strand
GTACTCATGTGCAGGCATGAGTTCTAATCTCGCAGGCTTCGTTTTTGAAATCGCCAAGGCTGTGACATGGTGGTACTGCCAACCATGGAAGATTTTGTGCCGATTCTTTCCGCACCGGAACAGAGGAACGAACTACCTCCGGATTTACAAAATAGTGCGCCAGGGCCGATTTGGTGCAGGTCCGCGGCCGAGCTTGGGGCGCTATTGGCCGGTAGCTAGGCGCTTGGCAAAACCTGAACCAAGTCTTGAAACCTCAGAAGAGTTCAAGCTCCTGACCCATTAACGGAAATCCTCAACTGAGAGACCACGCGGCTATTCGGAAATGTGCTCGCAGTGCCCATCATATTTCTTCGCAAGCTCGACTCTGCAGCCTTTATTCTTCAGTTCTGCAGGCTTATTAGGAGTTTATAATTCCCGGCTTTGGGCAATAAATGCAGCAGATTCGGTTCCATGTTTTCGTCGCTGGGCCTGCGCTCTAACCAAATTTAAACAGGAGTGTGTGTTATGAAGAGAACGATTATGGCAGGGCTGATCGCAGTGATGTTCCTTGGATTTAATGCCGCTGCGCAAGACGCGCAAGATTGGTATCACGACCGCGACGCACGCTACCACGGGGATGAGTGGCGGTCTCATGTGTTCGTGGAGGTAAGGTCAGATTTGGACCATGTCTGGAGCGAGAAGCAAGCAGCCGACAAGGAACGTGAACGGCTTGAAAGAACCAAGCAAGAGTTGACGGATTTGCAAGCGAAGCTCGACCACGGTGAGTGGGACAACGGCCACGTGAACGATGTCATTGACTCGCTCCGAAAATCAGCCAACGATAATCGCTTATCGGAGCGCGACCGGGCCGTGTTGAGCGATGACGTGAGTCGGCTCAAGGACTTGCAGAAAGAACACAACCAGTCGAAGCACTAGAATCAAGGGCTGCCCGCCCACTGTTACTAACCTGCCAAGCAGACTCTTCTTGGCCACAACCTGAAAAATTTCGTGTCCGGGTTCGCCGCCGCGTTGATTGCCGCGTGGACACAGTGTTGGCCACAATCGGTTTGACGGCCAAGCCGAGTCGAGTTCCATCGCGCTCTGGCCTCCCCTCACTCACTTAGTACCGGCGTACCATTGACCCACTGGAATGCCTTTGGTACCTAATCCAGGTCTTGCGTTAGTTGCTTGAGTTACCTCCCAGTCCGCCCGGAAAAAACGCTACCCAGCAAGATTTGGCCGCCGTGGTGTACGCCTTCGACCCTGCTCGCCCAACGGCATCTGGCTTAACGATCCTCTGCTTAGCCTAGCGGCGTCCGGACCGAAAACCACGCGGCATTTGCCAAGGGAGTAACGCCAATGGTAAGGACGGAACGCCGCCGAATTCCGCGGATGAAGGTGAAAGACCTCGCTTATGTAAATCTCGAGCCAAACAACGGCGGCATCATCCTGGATATCTCCGAGGGTGGCCTTTGCTTTCAATCCCCCACCGCCGTTCAACGCACTGAAACGATTCGTTTGTGGTTTTCCTACCGCAGTAACGGAATTGACGTTAACCGAGGAATGGAACGGAAGGATTGGGTGCAGACGAAAGGAGTCTCGCGATTCATCGAAGTGGGGAGCGAACTGGCGTGGATAGACCAGACGCGGAAAAAAGGAGGAGTGAGATTCACGAACCTACCCGCCGTGGCCCGCGAACAAATTCGCGATTGGATCCGCGAGTGCGGGCCGGCAACTATCAAAGAAAAGTCTGCGGACTCGATACCGTCATCAGGTAAATCGCTCTTCTCCGGCGTGCAACGATCGGTCACAGATGCTGCGCGTCGTTCTGCAGAACGACTTGCGGTATTTCTTCAGGATCTGCGACTGGCAAGATTGCGGACGGGATTCTCGAGCGGTTTGGTGGTTGGGTTTCTCGCTTCGGCCTTGGTTGGGGCCGTATTTTTACTGCTGAGCCATACTCGCGAGCTTGGCAATTCCCTTATTCAAATTGGTGAAGAATTGGGGGGAAGAACCAGGTCACAATCTACATCTCCAGCACAGGCTAGCTCAAATAATCCGCAATTGGCTGACTCAGTATCAAAACCGTTGTGGCCAGAATTAGAATCGACAGCTTCAGTGGCACTGGCCGCGGACCCACCCTCGAATCAAACTTCACGACAGGAGGAATTCCTTTCTCCCGCGATGCGGACGGTTGCGAAGCGCAATGGGGTGAAACTCGAACCTCCGAATTCTGGCACTCATTCCCCGTCCGGTCCCCGCCTCGATGCTTCCACTCCCGCAGGGGCACAATATATTGTGCCCAAGCCTTGGGATATTCCTACATTAAGTTCAACGACTAGCCGACTTTCACCGCCAAGGTTTGGCGCGATCGCTCTGGCCTCAGATTCGAATGCAAGCGTGGGAACGACTCCAGCGCTGGAAACGGAATTGACAATCCGCCCTGGCGTGCACGTTGATCCATCGAGAGTGACGGAATCCAAAGCGGAACCAATGGGAACACATTCCGAGAAATACCTCGAGATCGGGAAGTTCAAAGAAAAACTGTGGGCGGACAAAGCGACTGGCCAATTATCTCAATTGGGTTTTGTTGCAGCGGTGATCGAAAAGAATCGTTGGCGGGGAAAATCCTATCAAGTTCTTGTTGGACCTTACCGAAGTGATGCTGAGGCCGAAGCGGCTCACACCTATTTGGCGTCGCTCGGCTTCACAGCGCGGTCGCTCGAAAGAGGAACACGCAATTTCCAGTTACCCGCCGCGCTGAGGGTGGGCGGCACACGCTTGCCCGCCGGAAATTGCGTGATCAGTTGGGAGTCGTATATCCCTGATGCCGTGGTGAAGATTGAAGGTGATAAAGGTACGAGTGTCACCCTTCAGGGAAAATGGGTAAAACAGCCTGCGCAATACAATGAGAATGCAACCGTGTATAGGAAGAACGTGGACGGGTCGCGAACGCTCATCGAAATTCGCTTCCACGGCATGAGCCAGGCGCTAGTTTTTAACGGCGGGAGCAGCTAGCTACCCAATGGAAGAGTCTGCGTCGAGTTTGCAGTTTACAGACACGGGACCGGCACTCGGATATCGTCCCAGCGTGTATTGAATTCCTCATCCCGAACAAACCATGGGCCACCGCGCAGTGGAAAGAACTGGCCACGATTACCAACCCATTTGGTCCATCCGCTTAAGGATAATCGCGCTGTAGTTATTCATGCGCTCGGGGCGGCGCTTCAGAGGAGCCGGCAAAATTGCCGCCAGCCGTGCCGCCTGTTGCCGTCCGATATTCCGCGCTGCGATTTGGTCGTAGTAACGGCACGCCGAGTCTGCACCATAAACACCCGGACCCCATTCGACCACGTTGAGGTATATCTCCAGAATGCGCTGCTTGCCAAGGACGAATTCAGCCACCGGCACCAGTATGACCTCTGCACCTTTGCGGAGAATCGAGCGGCCCGTACCGAAAAATAGGTTTTTTACCAGTTGCTGCGTAATGGTGGACGCTCCGCGCGTGCGCTCGCCTTCCAAATCGTCTTTGGCAGCGATTTGAATCTCCTGCCAATCGAATCCATGGTGCTGATAGAAATGCGTGTCCTCTGCGGCGACCACGGCGTGCTGCAGATCGGGCGAAATCTGGCTCAGCGGAACGAATTTGTAGCGTTCGCGATACGGCGTGTGATGAATCCAGGCCTGCAAGCGACGCTGCATGTGCACTGCGGTTGTCGGTGGGTCGATCCAGCGGGCGGCCAGCAGGAGCAGCGCGGCAAGCGTCCAAAGAAACACCACGCCGATGAGCAGCCAGCGAATAAAGGATCGCAGAAAGCTCGTCCGTACCGCGGTCTTCTTCTCTGTGTTCGGTAATTCCGTCACATTTCAGAATAACAGCCCGAGCCGCGTGGCCGTTGCGCAAAACCCATAGTGCTGCGCTCTACTGACTACACTTCGTGAGCCTTGCCAAAAATCTATCGTGCAAGTCGGCTTAGCGGACATCTCGGTGTTAGGCGTTTTCGACGCGGGCTTTAATATCCGAGTAGGCCGCATCGATCAGCCTGCTTAGCGCCGCGGCGTTTGTGGCCGTTCCTGGTCTCAGCTTCACATGACGCATGAACTTGCCGGTGCCTTGCAACAGGCGCGCCGGATCCGGCAGCGCTGCGCCGTGAAAGAACCCCACGTTTACGTGCGCGGTGAATACATTCACATAGCCGAAGGGCGCGTCTCCCAAACAGGCAACTGGACAGCCGTCATGGAAAAGCTCCCGGACTTCGTCCCCGCACTTTCGCATCACCTCAAACCATTGATGCGCGCTGGCTCCCAATTCACCTGCATGCGCCTTCATCCACACATCGATGGCGGGGTCCTGCTCGACAGCGCCGTTGAAGCGCAGCAATTCCGTTCTCATCGCCGGTGGCCTTTCTGCTTCTCAAGTATATGATTAGATTTCTCCGGGAAACCACACCTTCCCCAGTCCAGCGCGCACTCCACTCAGTGAAAGACCCGATTGGCACAGACGGAAAAAGTGTTCACTTTAGAACAGACA
>JBAVNY010000385.1:0-3333 GCA_049691535.1 Candidatus Acidiferrum sp. | reverse complement strand
GAACGAGTACATGAAGCGAAATTTTCTGGCGCGGGTGAATGGAACGGCGCAAGTGTCGGTGTGGATGTCGAAGCAGTTAGAAGAAATTAGAAACAATACAGCGGAGTCGCAGCACAAACTGGCGGATTTTCAACGGTACAACAATTTGTTGGGAACCGATGAGAGCGACAACATCGTTACCAACCGTTTGAAGCAATTGAACGAAGAGCTGACGCAAGCGGAAGCGGATCGGATCGTAAAAGAAGGGCGTTACCGGCTGGCCCATTCCGGCAATCCGTCACTGATCGATTCGATGTCATCGAGCGCGACACTGCAAGCGCTGCAAAGCCGTCGAGCGGACTTACAAATTCAGTACTCGCAAATTGG
This sequence comes from Candidatus Acidiferrum sp., assembly GCA_049691535.1. GTDB lineage: Bacteria > Acidobacteriota > Terriglobia > Acidiferrales > UBA7541 > Acidiferrum. Next base: position 2,967 of record JBAVNY010000385.1, on the reverse strand, counting down.
CGCGAAATTCGGGAGTGGTTATCCGAAGTTGCGTGAACTGCAATCACAACTTGAGCAACTGGATGGAGAGGTCAAGAAAGAGGGCGCGAATATCGAGACGCGGCTGGCGAATGAATATCAGGCGTCGGCAAAGACGGAAGACATGATTCGGCACGATTTTGAGAAGCAAAAGGGACAAGCGTATAAGCTGAATGAAAACGTGGCGCAGTACGACGTCTTGAAACATGAAGTGGAAGCCGGACAGCAACTGTACGACACGCTGCAATTGAAATTGAAGGCCGCGGGGATTACGTCGGGATTGGCGTCGTCGTTTGTGAGCGTGATCGACCGCGCGTCTTTACCGGATTTGCCGGTTGAGCCGCGGAAGAGTTTCTATCTGGCGCTGGGACTGGGCGGAGGATTGTTTGGCGGACTGCTCTTGGCGTTGATACGAGATTCGCTGGACGACACGATTACGAAGTCGGAAGAGTTGGAAACCCTGTCGGCGCTGCCGGAATTGGGATTGGTGCCATTTCTGCCGGTGCTGGTAACGAAGGAACCCGCGACGCTGACGCAGTCTCGCGCGCTGCTAACCGGGAGAGCAACTTTCAATCCGATTGTGCTGCGCGAGCCAAATTGTCCCGGAGTGGAGGCGTACCGAGCATTGTGCAGCGTGATTCTGCAAAGCGCGGCGAAGACGCTGGTGATTACGAGCGCTACGCCGGGTGAAGGCAAATCGACGGTGAGCTGCAACGTGGCGACGGTTTTGGCGCAACGGGGCAGGAGAGTTTTGCTGGTAGATGCGGACATGCGCTGTTCGTCGTTTCGTTCGCCGCTTGGGGTGAAGCCGGGATTGAGCACGCTGTGTGCGGACAGTACGCCGGAGTATCCACGATACCAACCGGTGCAGGATTTGCCGGGATTGCAAGTGGTTCCGGCGGGAGTCCGGCCGGCTGATCCGACAGCGCTGTTGGATTCGGACCGGATGCAACAGCTGATGACGTCGTGGCGGGGAGAATACGACCACATCATTATCGACACGCCGCCGGTATTGCCGTTCGCGGATGCGCTGGTTTTGGCGACGAAGGCGGACGGAGTGATCCTGGTGGCACGATCGGGAATTTCGCGGGAGAAAGCGCTGTTGCGAGCGCGGGATGTGTTATCTCGTACCGGGGCAAACATTCTAGGCTTCGTGCTGAACGCAGTGCGAGAGCTGGAGTATTACTACGAGTATCCCGCTGGTTATGAATTGCCGGCGAAAGTGGATACACAGGCGAGGCATTAGAGTTCGGCAGAGTCAAGGATGAGGTTAAGAATGCGACAGCATGTAGTTTTGTTGGTAGCTCTGAACTTTATGTGGGCATTGCCGATATGGTCGCAGGCGGTCGCGGCGTCGAATGCAGGGTCTGTGGGTAGCTCTTCAGGAAACATCGTTGGGCATGCGTTGCAAATCTCGGGCGGAGATTTGCTGGAAGTAAATGTGTTTGATACGCCTGATATTTCGGGCAAAGTGCGGGTGGACGAACATGGCGACATTTCCCTGCCGCTTGCGGGAAGCCTGACGGTGGCGGGTATGACGGCGGAGCAAGCTGCCCATGCGATCGAAAGGAAATTGGTAAGCCTGGATATTTTAAAAGAGCCGCATGTGTCGTTGACGATTCTGGAATATGCGACGCAAGGCGTGGCGATACTGGGTGAAGTAAAAAATCCGGGAGTGTATCCACTGCTGGGGGCCCATAATCTTCTGGATCTGATTTCGACGGCGGGCGGGCTGACACCGAACGCGGGAAAAGCGGTGACGATCACGCATCGAAGTGAGCCAGACAAACCGATTATCGTGAGGATCGAGACGAAACCGGGCAGCAGCGCAGCGTTTAATGTCGATATTCGACCTGGCGATACGATCGCAGTGTCGCACGCAGGAATTGTGTATGTGGTTGGCGATGTGGCGAAGCCCGGTGGATTTCTGATTGAGAACAACGACCGGTTGACGGTGTTGCAGGCAATGGCGCTGGCGCAGGGCGCAAATAAAACCGCTTCGCTAAACGGAGCCAAGCTGCTGCGGAAAAAAGATGACGGACGAGAAGACGTTATGGTGCCACTGAAGAAAATACTTGCGAACAAGGCACCGGATCAAGCGCTGGCGGATGGCGATATTTTGTTTGTGCCTTCGAGTGCGGCAAAGACGGCCATGGTGACCATGCAAAGCGTATTGCCATCGGTGGCGACTGCAGCCATTTATCACGTGCCGTAGCGAGCGGTTGGGCTTCAGTTTTGGCATCACGGCATGATGAGAGCAGTTCACGATTAGTTCCTTGCTGCAAGTGCTTCGAATTCAATAACGCAAACAATGAGCGCAGTGTCGACATCCATCTTGGCGATACCTGGAGGCTTCGGGCGGCGGCTGGGCAAAAGTTCGCTATACGCTTTGCCAGTTACTCGGGAGCAACTGGTTTTTGTATTGGGCCTGGCGGCGCTGTTTTTGGTCGGGCAATTGGCGACGGGGACGTCCGTAGAAGTGGCGTCACTTTTCGCAGTGGCGATTCTGTTCGGGATGCTGGCGGTATTTGCTGGAGGAGGGTTACGGTCGGCGTTTGGCTGCCTAAACGTGGTTTTGGTCGGCAAATTTCTGCTTATTGGAATCACGATCAAAATGCTGGTGCTGGAGCCAGCGGATGGAACGCTGAAGGCGCCGCAAGCGACAGCTAGCGTGATGGCCATAGGGTTTTTGGGACTTTTCCTGGGAACGCTGGTGCAATCGCGGATTGCGTGCCCGGAGTATTTCTCGATGAACCGTCCAATCAGTGACCGGATGTTGCTTTCGTTTTCGATTGCGCTGTTCTGTGGAAGCTATCTTTCGTATTTTGCGGAAATCATCGCGACGGGAGGCGGGGACGGCATACAGACCGGAGGTTGGTTGGGGATTGCGAGGGCGATGGCGTCGCTTCGTTCGTTCGCGATCGTTCCACCGATGCTGTACTTGTGGCG
>JBAVNY010000384.1:0-3422 GCA_049691535.1 Candidatus Acidiferrum sp. | reverse complement strand
CCTTTCAGCAACGCCGGTTTCACCTGCGGCAGCCGCTCAACAGCGTTCTTCAGGATTTCGTCAATCTCGCCGTCTCTCACGACTTTTCCTCGCTTGTCCCTTTCCTGAGACCCATGGCGTTCATTCTTTCTCGAAGTTTTTCGTAGGCGCGGTGCACTTTTTGTTTCACTGATCCGACGGTGGAAGAGGTGGCGCGCGCTACTTCTTCGAGCGACATTCCCGCGACCTTCAACATCTGAAGCACTTCACGTTGACTCTCGGAAAGTGGCGCCAGAAGCGCGTTCAAATCATCACTCTTGCCGATTTGTTCCGACGCCGTGGCGGCTAGCTCTGACATTTCTTCCAGGCGCTGCTCGCGCGAGGTGGTGCGAATGGCTTTGCGGTAGTGGTCCACGCGCACGTGGCGCGCGATAGCGTAAAACCACGGCAGCACCGGTTCGCCCGGGCGGTAGGTGTGGCGCACGCGGTGCACTCGCAGCCAGGTTTCTTGCAACAGGTCGTCGGCGTCAGGGCGGCTGACAATTTGCCCCAGGAAAAATCGGTACAACTGTGGGCTGATGCGGTCGATTAAAGCTGTGGCCGCGGCGAAATCGCCGGCTTGATACTGGGCCATCAGCATCTCCAGAGTGCTGTCCGGGTGCATGAGAGAAAAGTTCGTCGCGTAATTTTTATCAGGAACAGCGTGTTCTTGCAAAATGTGCTCGCCGTTGGGCCACACCCGCAGTGCCGATTTGCGCCATCTGTAGGTATTCGTTGCAGGGCGGCAAAAAGTTACGCACGCTGCGCAGTTTTAAATTCTTTTGACTCTACACTTGTGTCCCTGCAAAACCGTAACTTTTGCCAGCGAGCCACCGAATACCCAACCGTGAACATGCCTGCCCTGTTCAACGGGCTACGCCCTGTAACCAAGTCACGATTCAAGATCACGTCAAGGAGATTACCGAATGAAGTTTGCATGGCTCCAGAACTCTACGTTTCGGCGCGCCGGCATGATGCTGGCCGCCGCATTGTTTGCCACTACGCTTGTCGCCGCAGAACCGGGAGATCGCGGCATCTTCGTGGTCACCAGCACGAATAACCCCAGCGGCAATTCCGTCGAGGTTTTTAAACTCAATACGTCAGGCACGCCTTCACTGTCGTTGGTAAACACCTTGTCTACCGGTGGTAAGGGCGGCGCCAGCACCAACGCGGGAATTCTGCAGTTCCAGGACGATTTTGGAGCGGCCGCGAACTTTGGCTCGAACACGGTGAGCCAGTTGGTGCGCTATCAGGATCACGTCGGACTCGGTCGAACCATTTCGCTTGCTTCGGATTGCGTGAAGCCGGGCTCGGTGGCGCTGGCGCATTCGCACCTGTTTGTGGTCGGGGCGAATTGTGCAGAGAGTCATGACTGGCCCTCAGGAAATCTGGATAGCCCGGTGGTTTCTCTCGCGGATCCATCCGCGGCGCAAATCGCTGTGGGCAAAACCTGGGCGGCAGTAACGCTATCATCAGGTTCCGTGCTGCAGCTTCCGCTTACCCACGAAGACGGAGCGCTGAACGGCACGCAGACTTCCATCACGCTGCCGAGTAACGCGAATAGCGTGCCGCTGGGGGCCGCGTTCTGGCGCAACAATTTGGGATTTACACCGGCGCACAGCCCAGACAGCTTTGCGATTATCGACGAGGAGCGCAACATTTTCCCAATCGCCGGACCGAGTCCTTCCTTCCCGACTAACGCGCCGTGCTGGGTGGCGAAGGGACCGGGCAGCGTTTGGTATACCGGCAATTCTCCGGGCAAGGCGATCTCTATTTTCTTCACCGATGGTTTGGGAGGCGTGTTTTATAAATCGATTCCGCTGCCGGGTTCTCCCACGGACATTACGGTGTCGCCCGACCACAAATGGCTTGCAGTGATTTACAGCGTGAGCGGAGAAGCTTTCGTTGCGGTGTTCTCCATCGATTCCTATGGCGACCTGACGCTTGCGGCGACCTCTGGCGCTATCGGCGTTGCATCATTTAGCGGCGTAGCGATTAGCGAATAGCGGATCACTCCTTCGTTTATTCCGTTCGGATCCGGCGAGTAAGTTGGTGCTCGCCGGACGAACGTGACGTCGGGTCCGGCTAGCCGCCGTGCGAGCTGATAACCACTGGAAAATAGAAGCTTGTGGGTATATCGACGCCCCGATCCGCCGCGTATGGTCAGTACGAGGTGTTCTATGCCTACGTGGGTTCTGTCCTGCCCCTCGTGCCTGATTCGATTTGCGCACGCCAAAATTGCGGACGTTACGCTGGCGGACCATTTATTTCCGTTGAAACCAAAAATTGCCGTTGGCCAGATGATCGAGTGCCCGAATTGCGGAAAATCCGCCACATACAAGACGATCAGTCTGACCTATCGGGCGTAGCGCTATTGCAGGCCTAGTTGATTGTGAGTGGGCTGGCGGCAGGGCCAAGTGGATCTCTCTTGAGTTGAGCCAGGACCGCAACGGCATTCTGTAAATCGCGAGTCTCTTCGGGTTGGATCGAGGAAACGGAGAGTTCCAAGTAGCGCAGACAGATTTCCTGTTCGGCTTTGGCTATGAAGGTTCCGGCTTTTCCGCAGGCCGCGTAGAGTAAAGCTTCCCCATAAGCCTTGTGCCAGGGCAAAACGATGGCGATGGGAGGGGACGAGGGTGCGTTCAGGATGTTGGGGACCTGAGAAGTAAAGTCCTGTTTGGTTGGCATTGGACACCTCGCGAGAGAAATACCATGTTCCCCGTAAGGCTACTGTTCAATTTTGCACACTTACAGATTGGCAGGTTTTAGTGAGCATTCTGTAAGGGAAGTGTGCGTTAATGAACAGGCGGGTTTTCTTTGATTGTGTAGGCTGCACGCGGATAAGTGTGAAAATTCCTGTATTTGGAGGCTGGCAATGAAAATGACGATGAGTAATCGACAAGTAGGCCCGGTCACCGTGGTGGACATCAGCGGGCGAATTGAACTTGGGGGAGAGAGCGCCGCATTGCGTGATTCGATTCGCGACCTGCTGACTGCGGGGCACAAGCAGATTTTGCTGAATCTCGCGAATGTAAATTATATGGACAGCACCGGATTGGGGACGTTGGTTAGTGCGTTTACCAGCGTGCGCAAGCAGGAGGGAGAGCTGAAGCTGGTGAATCTTACGGACAAGGTGACCGACCTGATGCAAATGACCAAGCTTTATACGGTGTTCGACATCGCGAAGGATGAGGCCACGGCGGTGAAGTCTTTCGGCAGCTCGACGGCCGCTAAAGCTTGAGGCGTGGCTCGCGCGCGGTTCGACGACTGACGATGCGTTGGTGAGGCTGCTAACCTTTTTTGACTTCCCTCCCGGCGTTTTGTAGACGAAATCCATTTATTCAATCGCGAATTAATCTGGTGTTGACCGACGACGGCAGAATCGTCGATGCCACCATCCGCGC
>JBAVNY010000383.1:0-2257 GCA_049691535.1 Candidatus Acidiferrum sp. | reverse complement strand
GGTCTGTTTTTTGCTGTGCTGCGGCAATGCCGGCAGTGAAGAGAACCGTGGGACACAAAAACGCGGCGACAGACCTTCTGCTGGGACGGGGAAAGTACATTCGCGTTGCTTCCGTCATCACTAGTACTCCTTGCATGTGAATGTCTCATTGTAGGAAGACGAGATTGTGATTGGAAGCGTTAAAAGGCGCCTTCATCCGAAGCGTTGGGTTCAGAGCCTTTGCAGCGCTGAGCCATCGGCAATAATGGGAGTTCGCAAAGGGTCTGCGAAATGCCCAGAATGCATTCTGGACGAGTGGTCGGCTACTCTTCCATAACCGGATTGGGTCAGAACGGCGGACGAGTCACAGCCCTGTCGTCGCGTGCGTAGATTGTGGGGCGACTAGGAACATCTGAGAATGAGCCGACACGACAGCGGTCCATTGAGTCGGTCGGCCCACCCCAGCAGCAATTGACGGTCTGTTCCGGTTATGGCCTAGCCTCATAGACCAGATTGAATGGTGTCTGTGTAGCCCGCCGGAAGCGGCTGAAGCCGGCAGAAGTGACAACTTTCTGCATTTGTTTCTCGCCGGCCTGAGCGCCCAGACACATCCCCACTTCCTGCGATCGAGAGCAGGGCGTGCACAGCAACGTCGAGAACGAATAGTAGACGCGGCCCACCGGGTTCAGATTGTCCTGAAGGTCGTCATTAGCGAAGGGCTCGACGATCATCCAGGAACCGTCGTCGCTCAAGCCAGCGCGGACGTGCGCAGCTGCGCCGACTGGGTCTCCCATGTCGTGGAGGCAGTCGAACACCGCCACGAAGTCATAGTCTTTACCTGGGAACTCCTTGGCTTTCGCCACCTCGAACGTGACCCGGTCGGCCACCCCCTGACGCTTGGCGGATTCCCGCGCCGCCTCAATGGACTTGTCATGGTAGTCAAATCCATAGATATGGGACTTGGGGAAGGCTTTCGCCATCAGGATGGTGGAAGAGCCTTTCCCGCAGCCTACGTCGGCGACCTTTGCTCCGCGCGCGAGTTTGTCCTGGACGCCATCGAGAGCAGGAATCCAGGAGCTGACCAAGTTCGCGGCGTAGCCCGGACGGAAGAATTTCTCGCACCCGTGAAACACCCGGTCCTCGTGCTCGCCCCAGCCCATGCCGGCACCGGAGCGGAACGCCTCTGTGATGCGCGGGACAGCGGCCAATGAACCTAAAGCAAGTTCGAATGCGCCCGGCAAATACGCTGGACCATCCTCATTCGCCAAGGTGAGCGCTTGCTCTTCGGTCATTCCGAATTTGAGGGTTTCCGGGTTATACGTGATATAACCGCCCGCCGCCTGAGAAGCGAGCCACTCGCGCACGTAACGTTCGTCCGTGCGGGTTATGGCAGCCAGTTCCGCGACAGTGAGCGGTCCGGCCGCGAGGGCCTTGTAAAGTCCAAGAAGGTCTCCGATCACGACCATACCGGCGTGAACAGTGGCTCCCAGATCATTGACAAACTGTCCTAAGAATTGCTCCAGCTTTTTCGCATCCACAGCCATAGGTTCCTCCAATCGTAGAGCCAAGCATTTACCTCTTGCTCGGGTCGTCTGCGGGATTGACGTAGTTGAACTGCAAAGGTGCGCTGCCGTGGACCTGCACGATGACTTCGCCGGAAGCCATCGCGTAGTGATGCATGTCGGGATCGAGATAGGCGAAACTGCCGGCCGGGAACGATCCCATCTTGTCCTTGTCGAAGGTGTCTCCCATACCGACCTTGAATGTCCCTGAGATGACCGTGACGTTTTCGCGCTGGGGATGCCAGTGCGGTGCGATTCGATAACCGTCCGGCATTTTCAGGCGCACCGTGTAGTCACCGGTGGAAGCAGCAGGGTTGCCTTCGATTACGGCCAGTTGCGCGCCCGGGGCGACGAAAGGTGGTGGCGGACCCCACTGAATTGTGTCCGGGGTGAACGCATTCTTTTCGTGAGCGCCGGGATGTGCGGCAGTGGTGAAGAACTGGCCTGCGATGCACAACATCGCGACGATTGACAGGGTGATGAACAGCTTTCTTTTCATGAGAGTCTCCTCCGAGATTCTTGATGGGGCATGATCTCGTGAGGTGGAGCGCTTCACAATGCAGCGTGTATCGCCTTTAGATATTTTTCTTATATCGTCGCAAGTTATTGATTTTTATTGGATAATGCTGGCCAAGGTTCTCCATGGGACATTCAAAGCAGAGTACCGGCGAAGTCGAAGTCGACTTGGGGCGCTACGAACTGCGGCGTTCCGGACG
>JBAVNY010000382.1:0-4406 GCA_049691535.1 Candidatus Acidiferrum sp. | reverse complement strand
CCCAAAGACTCCGGGTTCCTGCTCCAAGCCGCAACCGGATATCTTGCCTTGGGTCGCGATGAAAATGCGCGCAATTCTCTGGAGCGACTGAGGAATTTGCCCTTGAGCGATACGCAAGCCATTCAAGTAACTTCCCTGCTCTTGTCCCTACACGAAAACGATTACGCACTCAAAATCATGAAGAAGTTAAGAGCGGATCACACACCAGATCCGGCAACGTGGGTGCAATTTGACCTGGCGCTCGCGTACTTACTGGCCGGAAACTACGAAGAAGCGTCCAAGGAAGCTTCCGTATGCGCACAGGCCGTGTATCCGCAACGTGCTGATGTCGAGAAACATGCGGCGCAAGCCTGGTCGTTGATGGGTATTGCTTATGCGCACCTCAAACAGGGCGATCAATCCGTCAGCGCTCTTCGCAAGGCGGCAAACCTCGCTCCCGGCGAGGAGGAGCATTGGCTGAATCTCACTCGCGAGTTGATGGAACTTAGCCGATACCCCGAAAGTGTCGCTGCAGTTCAAGACGGACTGGCGGCAAACCCAAAATCCTACGCATTGCGTCTACGACTCGGTGCGGCCTACATGGCCGCTGGCCGGTACGCCGAAGCGGAAGTTGTGTTTCGCGATTTAGTGGCCGCGGGCGATCCGCTTCCCATGGGATACATTGGACTGGCGCAGATTTTACTTAGAACGGACCGGCCTCAAGAGGCCGCGACAGACCTTGCGGATGCGGAGAAAAAGCTGGGACCTACGTTTCTGATCAGCTATTTTCGGGGATTGGCACTTGCTCGTGCAGCCAAGCCGGCCGAGGCTCTGACCGCCTTTCAACAAGCGATTCAATTGGCGCCGAGTAATGCGGAAGCCCACTTGAATTTGGGGAAGACGCAATTGACTCTCGGGCATGTGAGTGAGGCGATTGCCGAACTGCAAGAGGCGCATCGCCTTGATCCGGCGAACGTCCAGGCCAAGCGGCTGCTCAGTCAAGCGTACCGTCGCGCCGGTGACAGGATAAATGCCGAGAAGTACGCGGAGGCGGCAGCTGACACGGGGCCCAGTGCTCCCACGGTTGATCTGATTGGTGATTTCTTTATTCCCCAGTGGCAAGTTCCCGTCGATGGTCCGGGAAAGTAGTGGCGACTGGGCACAACCTAACGAGGCGAGGTGAGCGCTTGAAGGATTTCCGTCCGGTAGCGCCGCGGGATTTCCTGAGCAGAATATTGCTTTGGCCTGCTGTGATGATCCTGGTATGCGCCGAGCTCTCGCCTTCGCAAAATGTGGCCAAGAAGATTGATGAGCACGCAAGTCCCGCAAATTTTGTAGACATCGCGGAAAAAGCAGGCCTGAATGCCGTAAATGTATTTGGCGGTGTGGACACCAAGAAGTACATCATCGAGACGACTGGAACTGGCGTTGCCATTTTTGATTATGACAATGACGGATGGCCGGATATTTTCATTGTGAACGGGACGACCTTGGGAGGATTTTCCGCCGATCAGGCTCCGACTAATCATCTCTATCACAACAATCATGACGGCACCTTCAGTGATGTCACCGCAAAAGCCGGTCTGATCGCTACGGGATGGGGCCAGGGAGTCTGTACCGGTGATTACGATAACGATGGCTGGGAAGATTTGTACGTGACGTATTACGGGAAGAATCGGCTTTATCACAATGACCACGGCGTTTTCACAGAAGTAGCCGAGAAGGCCGGTGTGGCCGGATCAGGCAAGGCATGGGGAACCGGATGTGCATTCGTTGATTACAACCGTGACGGGCGACTGGACCTCATGGTCGCCAATTATGTGGACTTCAATATTTCTACGACGCCTGTTCCAGGTCAGGGTAGTTCCTGCGTTTGGAAGGGAGCGCCAGTGATGTGCGGACCACGCGGTTTGCCGGGCGCAAAAAATATACTCTACGAAAATCGAGGCGACGGCACTTTTGCGAATGTTACCACCAAGGCGCACATTGATCGGACCAACGGACAATACGCATTCAGTGTCTCCACCTTTGATTTTGACGATGATGGGTGGCCTGACATTTATATTGCCTGCGATAGCGCTCCGAGTATCCTCTATCACAATAATCACGACGGAACTTTCACGGATGTCGCCATCATGGCGGGGGTTTCGTTTAACGAAGATGGGCGTGAGCAGGCGGGAATGGGCACCACCATCGCCGACTACAACGGTGATGGCCGGTTAGACATTTTTAAGACGAACTTTTCCGATGACACTCCTACTCTGTATCGCAACGACGGGGGAGGAGTTTTTTCGGACGTTACTTTCCCGGTGGGCCTTGGTTACCATACGCAATACCTGGGCTGGGGAACCATGTTTTTCGATTTTGACAACGACAGCTGGCCCGATCTTATTCTCGCCAATGGCCACGTTTATCCGGAGGTTGAAAAGTTTCACTTGGGAAGCGGTTATTTGGAACCGCGCCTTTTGTACCATAACAATGGCGATGCCACGTTCACCGACATCTCGGCAGCGGCGGGGTCTGGAATCACGGCCACCTCCTCCGCACGTGGGCTGGCTGTAGGCGACCTGTGGAACGATGGTCAGATTTCCGTCGTTATCAGCAACGTCTATGCAAAACCAAGTCTCTTGGTAAATATGGAGCGTTCGGGGAATAACTGGGTTGCCTTCAGGACGGTTGGAACTCGGTCAAATCGTGATGGAATCGGCGCAAAGATCAGTGTCAAAATCGGAAAGAGAACTCTGGTTGACGAGGTACGGAGCGGTTCGAGTTACATTTCCCAAAACGACCTGCGCGTGCACTTTGGCCTGGGAACGGCCGCTAAACTTGATGCCGTCCAAGTGCGCTGGCCAAGTGGACTTGTCGAACGTTTCGACAATTTAGCGGTGAATACGATTCACACGATAAAAGAGGGGTCTGGCACCGCGATCGTAGCAGCACCGAAACAATCTTGACACTGCAAACGGTTGTCCCTAGTGAGTATGTTTTGTTTCGGAAGCCGGTTGCTCTAATTGCAGTACCTGGTCTCCCTGTACATCTTTTAGCGTCTGACGAATTCCGCTCGGCCAACGAATTTCGATGGTTTGGGCCGCAGTCTCAGATCCCAGGCCGAAATGTACGCGTTTGTCACTCGAAGATAGATAACTGCCCGCAGTTGAGACTGTCACCCATTGCGAGCCCTTTGCAGTAACCAGCGTTACTTCCGCTCCGATCGCATCCCGATTGCTCTTGTGCCCCACCAGGTTCAGGGTTAACCAATGGTTATGGTTTTCAGTGGCATTGTGCAGAACGTGCAGCGTGCCGTCGTTCGTGGTCACCACGGCATCTACGCGCCCGTCATTATCGATGTCTCCAATCGCCAGTCCCCGCCCCACCCAGGCTTTTTGAAAAATCTCGCCCGCTTGCGCCGATACGTCCACGAAACCGTTGCCAGTATTTTTGGCCAGAACCATCGGCTCTTTGTAACGAAGATCTGGAAAAGTAAGTTGGATCGTATCTAGATCGTGTCCCTGCGTGATCAGCAGATCTTTCCAACCGTCGTTATCATAGTCCAGGAAACGCACGCCCCAACCGGAATGTTTCATGCTCATGAGACCGATTCCGGACGGATAGCTGTCGTACTCGAAAGTGCCATCGCCATTATTTCGATAGAGCGCGTAGATTTGGCTTGCCAGGTCGGTGACAACTAGATCTGGCAGACCGTCGTTGTTGTAGTCTGAGAAGTCCACGCCCATCCCGGCGTACGTATGGCCTTCGCTGTCGACGGCGACGCCCGATTGAAGCGCAACCTCCTCGAAACGACCGTCACCTTTATTGTGGTAAAGAAATTCGGGCATTGAATCGTTTGCGAAAAACAGATCGATATGGCCGTCGCGATCATAATCGGCCAGTGCGATGCCCAATCCCTTGCCTGGTAGCGCAAGGCCCGCGTTTTGCGCGATTTCCGTGAAGTGCCCTTTTCCTTCGTTGTGATACACGAGCGGGGCAATCGCATGAAAAGAGTCCGGATGGCAGTACGAGCGGTAGCCCTCTCTACGTTCGCCACAGTAGATGTCGTCAAAGTCCCATTTGAGGTAACGAAGCACGACCAAATCGAGCAGCCCATCTCCATCAAGGTCAACCCATGCTGCGCTGGTTGACCATCCGCTGCCGGAAACTCCGGCCTGCTCCGTCACATCGGAAAATGTTCCGTTTCCGTTATTGTGATACAACCTGTTTCCGCCGTAGGCCGTCACGTATAGATCCTCAAATCCATCATTGTCGTAATCGCCCACGGCCACTCCCATCCCATATCCCACACCTTGGAGTCCAGCCTTCTCGGTTACATCCTCAAATGTCCCGTCGTCTTTTTGGTGGTACAGACGATTCCAATACTTAGGGCCCGCTTTCTCCGGAATCGTCCCTTTTGGTGTTGGGTCGCTCAGAGG
>JBAVNY010000381.1:0-4747 GCA_049691535.1 Candidatus Acidiferrum sp. | reverse complement strand
ATATAGGAATAGCGCTTGATAGCGGTGACCAGATCGGTGATTCGGCGGGTGGTGTTATCGATTTCCTGAATCAAACCGAAAATGGTGATGACCGAAGCGACGCGTTTCAGGGCGGGATTAAGGATGGGAGTGCCGGTGGTGGCGACCAGAGTTTCAAGTTTTTCCGGAGTTACTTCGGCTTCGGCGAGCATGGGCGCAATATTCCATGGCTCTTTGACATCGTGATCCTCGAGCCATGTGGTGAGGGCGTCTTCGCGATCGCTTCGTTCCAGCGGGTCGAGCGGCGCGCCCGTGCGGGAGGTGGCATTTTTCGCAGCATCGCGTTCGAACTGGAGAATGGCGTCGCGTTGCGGGTCGGAAACGGGCTGCTGGAGGAATTTGATGCTGGCAGAGCGGACATTATCCATGGCGGCAGTGAGACTCTGGGCAGCGCGACGAGCGGCGGCAGCGGGATTATTGAGTTCGTGGGCGAGGCCAGCGGAAAGTTTGCCGAGAGCGGCGAGTTTTTCCTGCTGGGTCTCCATGCGGGTGATGTCGCGAATGCGATCGGACATGAGGGCGACGAGGCGTTGTCCCAGTAACGGACTACGCTGCAACATGTCTGGAAAATGCTTTTTGTGGAGCAGCAGCCCGCGCGTAGGGAGAATGGCACGAGCGACGCCACCAGACTTGGTCAGACGTGAAAACGGAAGAGTTCCGGTTATTTCGCCCGCAGAAGCACTAAGAACCGGAGTTCCGTTGCGCTCGAATTGCACCTCGCCTTCCAGCAGAACGACCATATATTCGATGGGATCGCCGGGTCGCCCGTAGATGAAACCTGCGGGATAATTCACTTCTTCCATGCGCTGAGCGACCCACTCGATTTCGTCGTCAGGCAAATCCGCGAAGATTTGAATCTTGCGAAGATCCGCGACAAAGCGCGCCGTTTCTGTGGGGCTCTGCAGTTCGCTCATTTTTATACCGTGGTCAAATATTGGTGGACAAACTGTACCGCGTTCGCGCCTTCGCCTACACCGGAAGCAACACGCTTGATGGAGCGATAGCGGACGTCGCCGGCGACAAAGATGCCGGGAACGCTGGCTTCTAATAACCACGGATCGCGCTCTAAAGGCCAGCTTTTTGGAGGCTTGCCATCGCAGAGAAGATCGGGGCCGGTGAGGATGAAGCCCTTTTCTTCGCGATCGACAACGCCAGCGAGCCATTCGGTGCCGGGAGCGGCACCAATGAAGATAAACAAATAGTGGGCGGGCAATTTTTGCGTTTCGCCGCTAGTGGAACAGTGAACGGAAATGGCTTCGAGGTGATTATCGCCAAAAGCTTCGACGACTTCGGAGTTCACCTCGACATGAATATTTTCTGTCTGCTTGATCTGGTCGATGAGGTACTGGGACATGGAGGCCTGAAGAGATTTGCCGCGAACCAGCATGACGACGCGGCGGGCGTGCTGGGAAAAAAACATGGCGGCCTGGCCGGCAGAGTTGGCGCCGCCGACGATGTAGACGTCTTCGTTTTTGCAGGAGGCTGCTTCGGTCATGGCCGCGCCGTAATATACGCCGGCGCTTTGCACGCGGTCCATGCCGGGAACATCGAGCTTGCGATAGGAAACGCCTGTAGCGATGAGCAGGGCTTTCGCGCCAATTTCGGTGTTATCGGCGAGGGTTATAAATTTGGAGCCGGCTTCGACGCGCAGCTTGACGGCTTCCTGCGGAGTGAGAATTTCTACGCCGAAGCGGCGGGCTTGCGTAACGGCACGGCGCGTAAGGTCTGAACCGCTCAAGCCGGAAGGAAAGCCAAGATAATTCTCGATGCGGGAGCTCATGCCAGCCTGGCCGCCGGGGGCTTCGCGTTCGATCATAACGGTGCGCAGACCTTCGGAGGCTCCATAGACGGCAGCGCCGAGACCGGCTGGACCACCGCCAATGATCAGGAGATCGTAGAAGGAAGTTTCCGCGCGGGTGCGCAGGCCAAGCTTCCCGGCGATTTCGAGTGTGGTGGGATCGGCTACGTGAGTACTGTCGGAGAAAAAGACCACGGGAAATTTGGCGGTTTCGCCACCAACGGTTTCCATCGCGGCAGTGATTTCGGTGTTATTTGCGGCCATTTCCACATCGAGCCAGTGGTAAGGGACCTGATTGCGCGAGAGAAAATCGCGAACGGTGTAGGAGCGGGGCGACCAACGGTGGCCGAGAACGCGCACACCTTCGAAGGCGGGACGAAAGCCGGCTTGCCAGTCTTCGAGGAGGTCATCGATGACCGGATAGAGTTGCTGCTCCGGCGGATCCCACGGCTTCAGAAGATAATGATGAATTTTGGCCTGGTTGATGGCCTGGATGGCGGCGTCGGTGTCGGCATAGGCGGTCAGGAGCACGCGGCGTGCATCGGGAAAGATGACGGAGGCCTTGGCTATGAATTCCACGCCGCTCATTTCCGGCATGCGCTGGTCAGAAAGCAGCAGACTGACAACTTCGTTGCGTTTCTTGAGTCCTTGAAGGGCGGTTAGGGCAGAGGCGCCGGATTCGGCGCGGAGGATGCGGTAGTGTTCGGAATAACGTTTGCGAAGATCGCGATCGACGGCGCGCAGGACATCGGGATCGTCGTCGACAGTGAGAAGAACGGGCCTAGCCATGATGGCGAGTCACCTGAATCCTTTAAAGATGTTCCAGTCTACGCTTTGAGCAGGTTGGATGCAGCGCTGGGTGGCGAAGGTGACAATAAACTAAGAGCGGAGGCGATATGGCCGGAATGAGTCATGGATTGATAGGAAAAAAGACTGAAGGCTGGAACTGGACCGCGATTGCAGGGCAACCTTATAATTGAAGGTACGACCAGGTTCACCTAGACCAGCGTTGCGGATAAGACTTTCAAACCACAGGAGTTTGCTTATTTCCTGAGACCAGGTTGGTTCTCATTGTTTCGTTAATAGTTGCGTGCCTGCTACCCCTGTTGGGCGATCCTTATTTCCGTTTGGTTGAACAAAAATTTACGGAATCCACCCAGCGACGCACTGCGGCTGTGGTCGTGGTGTTTTTTGGGACGATTGTGGTCCGACTGGCGTTGCTGCTGAAAATTCCGGTGCCAATACCGTTTATTCACGACGAGTTTGCTTACCTGGTGCAGGCCGATATGCTCGCGCATGGGCATCTGGCGTATCGAGTGAATCCGATGGCGCGGTATCTGGAGATGTTTTAAAAATGCTGCGGCCGTTTTTGTTTTTGTGGTTACGAATTAAGGAATAAGCCCTCCTCTTTTGGATTCCCCGAGTGACCTTAGATTTCTGCAATGAACAAGTGGAGCGGGCAGCCGCGTTCGCTGATGGTGCGTTTGTCTGGGCGGTGTGTCCTAATGCGGAGATCGAGGCGTGCCGATAGGTAAAGGTGGGGGGGAGTCGGTACTTGGGCACGCCAAACATTCGACATGTGAGCCTGGCGCAGCAGCGTCGCAGCCAAAGGGTGATGTTGTCGGTGCCACTGATGGTGTCGGGACTGCACGAGAATCGGACGAAGTTCAGTGAGCGGGCGACGACGTCAGTGGTCAATGCGCATGGTGCATTGCTGTGGCTGCGCGAAGGGTTCAACTGGAACAAGTTCTGCGACTGAAAAACATCGCTACAGGCGAAGAACTTGATTGCAAAGTGGCCGACATCAGTCGGGCGCAGGATGAGCGGACGGAGTTGGGTGTGAAATTCCTTGAGCCTTCACCGCGCTTCTGGCGAATCAGTTTTCCGCCGACGGATTGGAGCCAGCGCAGTCCAGGGGCCAAACGATTTGTAGGAAGTTCCCCAGAGGCGATACTACCCGCGAAAAAATAGGTGCGTGTGGCGCACCACATGTGACAGAGTCCCGTGTGTACCCCTAGACAGGCTACCGCGCATCAGTAAGCCTAAGCATAGGCACGAGCCTTGAGACTCTATTTGGGGGGTGAGGTATGAGGAATTCACGGATGTTAACAATAGTTGCGAGCGCGATCGCGATTATGGCCATCGTGGCGGTACTGGCCATGACCAGCCGCGCCGGAGATAAAACTCCCGCAGTGGGATCGGCGGCGCCAGACTTCACACTGAATTCGCAGGAAGGCCAGCCAGTGAGCCTGCACGATTTTAAAGGCAAGTGGGTGGTGCTGTATTTCTATCCTAAGGATATGACCACGGGCTGCACGATTGAGGCGCACAATTTTCAGCGGGATTTGGCCAAGTATCAGTCGAAGAATGCGGTAATTCTGGGAGTGAGTGTGCAGGACGAAAAGTCGCACCAGGAATTCTGCGCCAAGGAAAGCTTGACGTTTAAGCTGTTGGCGGACACGAAGAAAGATGTATCGGAAAAGTACGATTCGATTATGAATCTGGCGGTGACGAAGCTTTCGGCGCGGCACACATTTTTGATTGATCCAAGCGGGACGGTACGTAAGGTGTGGACGGATGTGGATGTGAAGACGCACAGCGACGATGTGCTGGCGGCGCTGGACTCGATGGAAAAGAGTGCATCGAACTAAGCGTTTGGCCGTCTTTCAGACACAAGATCGCTGGCATGCATACTGGCGCTACATGATTTCACCACGCGATTGAGGTTAGATTCCTACTGGAAATTGGGGTGACGTGTGGCTACAATGCGACACGTTTTTTGGGGAGGCATCCATGATGATCCGCAGAGTTGCGCTTGGTACTGGAGTGCTGTCGTTGGTGGCGTGTTCGGTTTTGTTGCTGCATGCGGCCGCGGGAAAGCCGGAAATGGTTAGCTACAAGAGTGGGGAT
>JBAVNY010000380.1:0-2018 GCA_049691535.1 Candidatus Acidiferrum sp. | reverse complement strand
TTCGCGCAAGGAGTCGGCGTCGGCTGCATCATCTCCGTTGCCAGCACCATGGTGCTCATGCGCCTGCTCATCGATCGCGGCGAACTCAATTCCCCTGCAGGCCGCATCATGATCTCCCTCACTCTCGTCGAAGATCTCGCCGTCGTTATTCTCACCGTGTTGCTACCCAGTCTCGGCTCTGCTGGCAATGCCAACTACGCCCAAGTCCTTTGGAGAATCACCAAGGCCGTTCTCCTCCTCATTCCCGTCATATTCGCCGGCTGGAAACTGGTTCCACCTCTCCTCCGTCAGGTGCAAAAAACCTGCAACGATGAAGTCTCGCTCCTCCTCGCGCTTACCATCTGTCTCGTTGTCGCTGCCATCACCGAAGCCGTGGGTCTCTCGCTCGCTCTCGGTGCCTTTGTCGGTGGCCTTTTGCTCGGCAGCTCCGAATACGCCCACAAACTCGCTGCGCAAACTCTTCCCATTCGCGACGCCTTCGTCGCTCTCTTCTTCGTTTCCATCGGCATGCTTATCGATCCGCGCACCTGGCTTTCCAACTGGCGCCTCCTTCTGATCCTGGTCGTCCTGATTCTTGTCGGGAAATTTGCCGTCTGGTTCGGCATCGTGCGCGTCTTCGGCTATCCCGCGCAAACCGCCTTGCGCGTTGGCATTGGCCTAACGCAAATCGGCGAATTTTCCTTCATCCTGGCGCAGGTCTCCATGCATTCCGGCCTCATCGGCTCCGACGTCTACAACGCCACCTTGGCCGCTTCGCTCATCACCATTCTCGCCAACGCCACACTCTTCCGTTTCCTCAAGCGTGACAATTCCGCTTCCGTCCCCACGCCGCCACCGCCACACCGACAAGAAGTTCCCGCGTAACTTCCGCAACTCATCCGTCCACGTCCATCGATTCGCCCGCGAATCACAAAATAACTGTCCCCCATGACAGTTCCATACTCATCGAACAGGTTCACTCCTGCCCCGCCGTACCTGCCTATAAATGTCCTAAATTCGAGTTGAACCAGTTTCTCCCGCACCTATACTTCTCTCCACCCAACCCACCGCCCGGCGTTTCGCACAAGAATCTCGGGGGCTCGCCCAGCGGCAAGCCATCTCGCACGGAGGCAAGAAAGCCCTGCTTTCTTGACACAGAATGAAAAAGGTATGGAGTTGCCTCGCTCTTTTCGTTCCGTTGTTTTTCGTTCCACAGGTCCGCGCACAAAATGCCGCCTTTGCGGAAGGCCCCGTCTTCGCCGGTGGTGGTCCGGTCCTTGAAGCCGGCCTCGGTTCCACCTACATCAACATGGACATTCCCGGCGCCGGTCGCGTCCCGCTCTACGGCGCCGACGCCACCTTCAGCGCCGAATTTGCCCATCGCATCGGTCTCAAACTCGATGCTGGCTACGCACGCGGCTTCAACGTTGCCGGTACCGGGCACTCCGCCGACGTTTTGAATTATCTTGCTGGGCCGGTTTTCTACGTCGCTCGTCACCCGCGCTACAACCTGCAGATCGAAACCCTCGCCGGCGCCGCACGTGAAACTGGCGTCAACTTCACCACTACCGGACAAATGGTCACCGGCTACACCAACAAATTCGCCTGGGCCGCCGGCGGCGCTCTGCAATACCGCCTCACCCCCGCGCTCTCCATGCGCCTCAGCGCCGACTACTTTCACACGTCCTTCTTCAATCCCGCCGTCGCCGTCAACGGCCAAAGCAATCTCCGCTCCACCCTTTCCGCCATCTACACCTTCGGCGAATCCCGCAACCACTAACCCAAGCTCCCGCAGTCATGCGGTAGAATTCTGCAAGCTGCCCGCAATGACGAAATCTCTAGCGACTACCGCAGTTATCGTCCTCACTCTTTTATTAGTTGTCACCGTCACTTGGACCGTCACTTATCCTTCCGAGGGTGACCCCAAGAATATAAAGTACGTTCTTTGGAAAAACGGACTGTACCCACTCAACCTCGATACCGCGACCGACACCCTGGTTGGCGACGCGAGACGCGAACAGTTGGTCGTAGGTAAGACG
>JBAVNY010000379.1:0-3985 GCA_049691535.1 Candidatus Acidiferrum sp. | reverse complement strand
TGTTTGGCGAGTGGTCGTGGGTTGTCCGCAATTGTAGTGTCGGCTCTCCGCCCTTCCCTACTCACCCTGCCGCTTGTGTGCGGATTCGAGGAATTTCACTTCGTGGAGGTCTCATCGTGAAGGAATACTGTCTTTTCACCAAGCGCTTCGGCGGCGCGCGGTTCCTAGCCCTTTTCGCGGCATTCACCGCATTCTTACTTTTGCCCGTGCTGGCTTCCGCGCAGACCAACGGTCTGATCAGCGGCACGGTCACTGACAAATCGGGCTCGACCATTGTCGGTGCGCAAGTGGTGGTCACCAACCAAGGTGGGAACATCACGCAAACCACGGAGACCAACGGAGACGGCGCTTATGTTGTGTCGTCGCTGCCGTCTGGCAAGTACGACATTGCCGTCACCGCGAAAGGCTTTCAAAAGTTTCTAGCTAAGGGCGTAGTGTTGGAAGTTGCCCAGAAAGCTCGCGTCGATGTGACGCTGACGGTTGGATCAGTGACCGAAGAAATCACCGTAACCGGCGAGAACGTAGCCCAGGTCGATACCCAGTCGGCGGAAATCAGCAGCACCATCACCGGCAAGCAGGTGCAGAATCTCGAGCTCAACGGGCGCAACTTCACGCAATTGGTCACTCTGGCACCTGGAGTTGTCAGCCAAACAGGTCAAGACGAAGGAACCGTCGGCATCATTGGCAACACCATGTACGCCATCAATGGCGGTCGCACCGAGTACAACAATTGGGAGATCGACGGTGGCGACAACATGGACAACGGTAGCAACAACTCCATCAACGTCTACCCGAACCTCGAAGCTATCGCCGAATTTAAGGTGCTGACTTCCAATTATGGCGCCCAATACGGCCGCAATGGCTCTGGCACCGTCGAAGTGGAAACCAAGTCGGGCACCAATCAGTTTCATGGCAGCGCGTTCTACTACGGCCGCAACGATTTCTTCAACGCGAATTCATGGCAAAACAATGGCACCGGCGTAGCCCGTCCATCGTATAAGAAGCACGACTGGGGTTACACGGTCGGCGGCCCGGTTTTTATCCCGCATTTGTACAACAACGAGAAGAAAAAGACATTTTTCTTCTGGTCGCAGGAATGGCGCAGAGAAATTCAACCGGGCAATAATATTTCCCAAGCAGTTCCCTCGGATGCGGAACGGCAAGGCAACTTCAACGACGTTTGCCCCACCTACACTGGTGCGGCATTCGACCCCACCGTTTACACAGACTGCCCGTCTCAGCCCGGCTCCTCGGGTACGCCGTTCGTGAATAACACGCTTCCAACTCCATTTTCCTCCACGGCAACCTCGTTGCTCGGCCTCATCCCCCACGCCAACAATGGCACCTTAGCGACCAATGGCACTTACGCCACCGGGCAAGCGGCGGGCAATCCGCTTCCGGCGTATAACGCGAATCCAAGCTATCCCACGCACTGGCGCGAGGAGTTGATCCGCGTGGACCACAATCTGACGGAGAATCAGCGGTTGACCTTCCGTTACATCCACGATACGTGGGGTACAGTCAACCAAGGACCGCTGTGGGGCCAGTACAACAACACCTTCGACAACACCAACACCAATTTCGCCGGGCCCACCACCAGTTTCGTGGCAAAACTCACTTCCAACTTTACGCCCAGTTTGCTGAACGAATTTGTCGCCAGTTACACCGACGATCACATCATTCTCAGCAATGTGAATACCGCCGTGAACCTGCCGTCGGGAGGAATCGATCTTAGTCCACTCTTTGCCAATGGACTCGGGAACAAGATTCCGGCATTCAGCGTGGGCAACACGGCCGGCACAGTTTATGGTCAGGGAGGTTTCGCGGTCGATACCGGTTACTTCCCCTGGAAGAACGCGAATCCGACCTATACCTACCGCGACATCATGACCAAGATCGTTGGCAACCATACTATGTCGTTCGGTGGCTATTTTGTTGCAGCTCAGAAGAACCAGCAGTCATCTCTCGACGTACAGGGACAACTTTCGTTTTTCAACAATGCGCCGAACACCACGGGCAACCCCTTTGCCGATTTGCTGAACGGCCAGGTTGGCAGCTATGCGCAGAATGCCAACAATCTGTATTACTACGATCGTTACAAAATCTTTGAACCCTTCTTCCAGGACGACTGGCGCATCACTAGAAAACTCACCGTGAACCTCGGATTGCGCTGGAGCGTCTTTGGGCGTTACCAGGAAAAGCATGACCAGGAATTCGGATTCTCGGAAAAGGCCTTCAATCCTGCTGCGGCTCCCACATTCTTTCCGTTTGATCCCACAGGCGCCAGTTCGACTTCGCAACTACTCAACGTTGGCACTGGTCAAAGTGTGTTTAACGGCCTGGTGCAGTGTGGGGTTTCAAAGCCGACCATACCTGGCATTTCTCCCACCACCACGGGTTGCTTGAAAAACAAATGGATGAATCCCGGGCCACGGCTCGGTTTTGCCTATGATCCATTCGGAGACGGGAAATGGGCCATTCGCGGCGGTTACGGCATATTCTTCGAGCACATGAACGGCAACGAAGCCAATGCCGAGTCACTGCAATTCAGCGCCTCGCCGTTGTCGGTGAATGGCGCCGTGAGCTCCATCACTGGATATAACAACGTGGGTGGCTCAGCAGGACCCGCCGGTCCGCCGAGTCCATTCAGCGCCATCTCGATTCCCGATCAGGTGCAATGGCCCTACATGCAACAGTGGAATCTTGGCGTGGAGCACGAACTTCCTAGCCACGTCCTCCTTTCCGTGGCTTATGTGGGCAGTAAAGGCACGCATCTCACCCGCGAATACGACGCCAATCAACTGCAAGCCGTGCCCGCATCGCAGAATCCCTATATCGCGGCGAATCTGCCGATCACCTCAAATGATTGCCAAACAAACGCGGCCAACTTCACTTTGAATCCGCAAGGCCTGCCAACATCGGCAGTGATCAGCAATGGCGCAGTGCTTACGCAGAACGCCGCACAGAATCTTTACGTGGCCTGCGGCTATGGCGCGGCCAATTACTTCCGTCCCTACCAAGGTTGGGGAACAATCACGCGGCTTGAAAACACTGCAAACTCAAACTACAACGCGCTGCAAATCGCGGTTCGCCGCAGCATGGGCGACTTGACGCTTAGCGGCAGCTATACCTTCAGTCACTCGATCGACGATTCGTCTGACCGGTCCGATGCGCTGTTTGTCGATCCCTTCGACGCCGCTCGCAACCGCGCCAGTTCGAACTTTGATATCCGCCACCTTTTCTCTTTGAGCTACGTCTATGCATTCCCCTTCTTCAAGCAACCGGGGATGCTGCATACCCTGCTGGGCGGCTGGCAAGCGTCCGGCATTTCGACGGCTCAGTCGGGGGCCCCTTTCACGGTGACAAACGGCACGACGTATAGCGATAACGCGGGCGTCGCCAACGGAATTGGCGGAGGCGTCGGGTCCTATCCGGATTTGATCGGCAATCCCAACACCGTCACTCAGGCGCAAAAACAAGCTGTCGCCGCGGCTTCGGTATTCGGGGTCCTGGATTACAATCCATCCGCATACGCCCTGCCCGTCGGCCTCACCTACGGAAATGGAACCCGCAATACGCTGCGACTCCCTGGCCGATTCAATAACGACTTCGGCCTGTTCAAGCGTTTCGCCTTCAAAGAAAAATATGCGTTTGAATTCCGTTGGGAGAATTTCAACGTCTTCAACCACACCCAGTTGAACCAGATTGCTGGAAGCCAATCGACGAACGGTGCTGGCCTGGCTGCCTCCATGGGCTGTGTGGGCGGAGCAAACAACAACGGTGGCGATCCATCTTGCGCGTCGAGTGGATTCCTGGTCCTCAACGGAGCGCACTCACCACGCATCATGCAGTTTGGTTTGCGTTTCCAGTTCTAACTTCTGTGAATGGTGTCCGGGGTGCAGCCGCCCGCGTCCCGGATTCTGGCTCAATCAGGCGCCCTGCTTCGCTAGGGCGTCTTTTTGGGGGAGCAAAAATGAGTCGTTCT
>JBAVNY010000378.1:0-2671 GCA_049691535.1 Candidatus Acidiferrum sp. | reverse complement strand
CCTGCGTGGTCTCGCCGCCCGGACCTTTCGCGGTCAGCACATAGGCCGTATTATGCGTAGGTGCGACGGTCTGGTCTCCTTGGCCCGGCACTTCGCCAAACCCCGCGATAGACGTATCTGCCGCATCCGCGGACTTCCAGGTGAGTTGCGCCCTTTGGCCACAGCTGAGATCAGTGGACTGAGCCGCGAGTTGCGCCGAGACTGGAGCAATCGGCACCGTGGCGCTGGCAATTCCGGCATGGAATCGAGGCTGCGGTGAAATGTTCAAGCCCTCTTTCCATTCCTTGGTTTTCATCTCGCCGTTGCGATTGAGATACACCGTTACTTGTTGTCCCGCTTTCGCGGTGACTGAACCGGACCAGATGGTGTTTCCTTCGCGAGTCACGGTGACTTGATAAGTTCCAGGCTTCACGGGCAGCCGTTGATGCCAAATCCAGTTCCAGTCAAATTCGTCGACATGGCCAACGAAATATGCCGGCGTCTTGCCGTTTACGAGAACTGCGGCGCGAGGATCGCCCTTGAACTCGATATCAGCGAATGGTCCGGCCACCACCTCTCCGGACGACTGCAGGTGCACTCGTAAGTCCGTCGTATCGCCCGCACCTACGCGGACGTCCTGCATTTTGGGCGAATAACCGTAGTTGTAAACTCCCACCTTGTGATCGCCCGCGGCAAGTTCGATCGTCTGGCTGCCATCGCGGATTGCCTTACCGTCGACGAAAACGTAAGCCTGCTTCGGTTCAACATGTATTTTCAATTTCCCTGTTTCTTGCGATGACTGCGCAAATACCGAGAGCGCCCACAAGCAACTCATGGCCGAAACCAAAACCCCGAGTACAACAAGTTTCCTTTGCATTTGCTGGAACCTCCTTCACGGTGATGATCGTGGCTTGGTCCGAATCATCTGTCTGGGATTTCGTTCACGAGGCCAGGAAGATGCTTGCCCCCTGACCCCATTTCGGCGCGCCTCCCGTGACCCTAGTCGGCCATCCCAGCCAGGGGGCGCAGCCTACGCTTACACATATCGCGATGCGATACATCGCATAATTGTTGCCTTGCACTATATATCGTAGTGCGATATATATATGAATGCGGCTGCGGCTAACCATCCGCACCCACGATGCGTCTAGCAGTGCCTGGTTAGGTGCCGCCGGACAAGCGGGCGGGAAAAGGGAAATCCATGCACGCTCTGGCCTTGGCGTGGACAGAGCCGGTTTGTCGAGGCCTTGAAAGGAGTGTGCGCGGAATCGGAACGCAGTCCGCAGCGTGGTACAAGCGGAGATGATAGCTTATTGCTTTTTCGAGTGTTTCGTTTCGATCTGAGAGTCTCACGCTTCCTCGTTGGGGGATCCACGCCACTGTGTCTTCAGCAAACCATATCGTACTACGATACATCTAATGGAGCAGATGCGAAAGACGCAGTTTCGGTTTTGGTGCAATGGCTACCCTTGGCATCCAAGTCGGGCACTGTCGACGCATGCCTTCCCCGCCGTGCAGCCCCGTACCGCGATCTTCGCACCTGTCGCCGGAGAGATCTCATGGATCTGGGAACAGTAACGGTTCTTCTTGTTGAACATGATGTGCGATACGCTTCAGTTCTCGAGAACTATCTACTCAAGCGCGGATGCGAAATCTGTCTAGCGGGTTCTAAACAAGAAGCACTTGAATTCCTCGAGCGGCGCCATTTCGATTTAGTTCTCAGCGAGTTCTTGCTTTCCGATGGCACCGCCTACGGACTAATGCCTCGGCTTTTGGGTTCCGCCACCACTATGTTTTTTTCCAATGCGGTCGAGGATGGATGCTGGTGGATGAACGCCATCTTCGAAGGACAGGATCGTTCGCTAGACCCAGGAATGCGGCCCGCACAGTTCAAGATCTTGTTAGAAAAGATTCTATTAAACAGCTATCGAAGCAAGTCCCAGAACCAGGAGTGTCCCGTTCAATCGGCCACTTTTGAGGTTCAGGCATCGACTAAGAAAAGGAGGAGTATCATGCGAAGGGCAAATGTTGATCCTGTAGTTTGGTCTCCCACGCAGCTACGACCCGGCGTCGTCGCAAGCTTTCGGCGGTGGAACGCCGTGATTATTGCTGTTCTTGTTTTCCTCGTGCTAGGAGTGTTTGTCGCCGCGATCGGTCCCAGGCTCGAAGCTCGCGCTACGGCCGCAAGCAAGGTCCCCTTGAAAATCGACAAGGATCCCGTTCTCGTCAGCCTGGCCGACTTCTCCACCAACAAAAGTTCTGCGTTACAGGGTGTTGTGGTCGAACCTTTGACACTTGCCATCGCCCACCAGCTTGGAGTTGCACCGTCCCTGACGGGAGTAGAGGTTACTTCGGTGGGCCCCTCCCGTGCCGCTGCTGACCTCCAAAGTGGAGACATCATTCGGGAAATAAATCACAAGCTCGTTCACAATACCAATGAGTACCATCGCGCCGTCGCCGGACTTGGCAACCAGCCTGCCCTACTCCTGATAACCCGCAGTGGAAATGCGCATTTCATCGTCCTCGAGCCGCAACCACCGAAGTGAGAACTTCTTCGAGGCCGTCTCACGCCAATAAGTGATCGAGAGTCAACCGTCGGAGTGCGCTTTGACCTAGTGTTTCCGAGACGCAGAAATGGAGGAGGTCGAACGGCAGAATTACCCACGAGGGGCGAGGGAGGCAGGGACGAATG
>JBAVNY010000377.1:0-3002 GCA_049691535.1 Candidatus Acidiferrum sp. | reverse complement strand
GTCG
Source organism: Candidatus Acidiferrum sp. (assembly GCA_049691535.1). Lineage (GTDB taxonomy): Bacteria > Acidobacteriota > Terriglobia > Acidiferrales > UBA7541 > Acidiferrum. The sequence continues at coordinate 2,998 of JBAVNY010000377.1, read as the reverse complement.
GCTACATCGACCTGAACTGCATCGTCAACAACAACGGAATTTACCCGCTGGAATTCACATCGCGCTTCGGCTACCCCACCATCTTCATCCAGCAGGAAGGCATCCTCACGCCCATCAGCGACTTTTTCTGGGAACTTGCCACCGGGGCAGAGCCCAAGTGGCGCACCCGCAGCGGCTTCCAGATCGGCGTGCGTATCGTCGTCCCGCCGTTTCCGTTCGACGACGAGCCCACGTTCGAGTCGTTCTCTAAGGACAACGCCATCGTCTTCAAACGCGGCACCCCCGAGCAAGTCCACATCGAAGACGTGAAACAGGTCAACGGGCAATGGCTGATCGCGGGCACATCCGGAGTCGTACTCGCTGTAGTCGGCACAGGCCAAACCATGAAACAAGCCCAAGCGCAGGTCTACACGCGCATCAAGAACATCCTCATCCCCAACATGTACTACCGCACCGACATCGGCGACCGCTGGGCGGAAGACTCCGACAAGCTCCACAACTGGGGCTACCTGCGCTAAGTAAAACAGACACTCTTGTCTGTCGCGGCGAGGCGCGTCCGAGCACTGATCGAAGTGGGCACCCCTAGCCGCCCCTCCTCAGAGGCCCAGACTTAGGTTTCAGCCAGCCCAAACTCTAAGTCGTCGGCTACGTTGTTACCTGAGTAGTGCCATCCCAGAAGGATGCTTTGACCGGCCTCCCATAAATATGGGACCATGGATCTATGAAGACCACCCTCGAAATTCCCGACGGTATCTTCCGGCGCGCCAAATCGAAAGCGGCCGAACAGGGCATACCACTGCGTCAATTTGTAACCGAAGCGGTCGAGGACAAGTTGAAAGCATCCCCCCCACAGGGTGCCAAGCCCTGGATGAAACATATGGGTAAGCTGAAGGACCTGCGCAAAGAATCGCGGCGCATAGACAAAGTCATAGCGGAGGCGTTCGAAAAGGTCGATCCCGAGGTGTGGATTCAGGAGCGAGATTGATTCTGGATACAAATGCGCTGTCCGCCGCAGCTGAAGAGAATCCTGAAGTACTGGAGATTCTGGCTGGCGCTGAGGGGGTAGCGCTTCCCGTTGTAGTCATCGGAGAATATCGCTATGGAATAGCCCAGTCCCGCCACAGTTCTCGATATCGCCAATGGTTGGACGACTTGATCAAGGACTGCAGAGTTCTGGATGTCACGGACCAGACCACGCATCACTATGCAGCGATCGGCGTCGAACTTCGGCAGGCGGGAAAGCCAATTCCAACCAACGACCTCTGGATTGCAGCACTGTGCCGTCAGCACCGTCTTCCTATCCTAAGCCGCGACCATCACTTCGATTCAGTCCCTGCATTGAGGCGGCTCCGCTGGTGAATCCCAGCAAGCCTGCGTCCTCGTTCGAGCGTTGCTTCAATGCATCGAGACCGAACCGCCGCCCCCGGGCCGGTTCTTCTGCAGCAGGAACGACAGTCCGAACATGATCATCGCGGCGACTGCCAGCACCCAGTACGTGTCTATGTAGGCCAGCGTCGCTGCTTGCAACTTCAACTCGGCGTACAGGCGTGCGGTGGCTTGCTGCTGTGCGCCGAACGTGCTGAGTCCGCCGCGCGCTAGTTGTTGCGCCGTTCCCTGAATCGCATTCTGAAAATTATGGCTTACGATCGACCCGTTGACGGCCAGTACGTCCTGGTGATACTGCGAGCGCCGCGCGATGATCGTCGTCACCAGCGAGGTTCCCACGCTGCTGCCAATGTTGCGCATGAAGTTGACCAGCCCCGCGACGGCATTGTTCTTTTCCGGCGCAATGCCAATGTACGCCGCCGTCGTCGCCGGGATGAAGATGAATCCCAACGGAACATACTGAAAGATGCGCAACCGCGTTGCCGAGCTCATGCTGATCAGCAGGTCGATCCGCTTCGTCGAGTAGTACATGCCCATACACAGCGTCAGCCAACCGAAGGCGATCAGGTAGCGGCCCTGGATGCGCGTAGTCAATTGGCCCACGATGGGCAGCTCGAAGAGCAAGACGACGGCAGCCGCGGACATGACGATTCCCGCCGTCTCTGCGGTATAGCCCATGAGCGTCTGCAAGTACTGCGGCATGAGCACCGTGGAGGCGAACGAGATCGCACCGACCATGAACATCACCAGGCTCGCAACGCAGAAATTCGCGTGCTTGAACAGACGTACGTCCACGATCGGCTCTTTCTGAAACCACTCGTAGATCACCAGTGCGACCAAGCAGACCACCGCCGTTACCGTCAGCGAGGTGATGAAGCGCGATCCGAACCAATCGTCCTCCTGTCCTTTATCCAGCAGGATCTGCAACGCTCCGACGCCCACGGCCAGCAGGCCGAAGCCGATGTAGTCGACGCGCAGTGATCTTCCAATGTTGCGGGAAATATAGGCGGGATCCTCAATCAGCTTGAATACCAGATAAAGCGCGATGAGCCCGACCGGCAAATTAATGTAGAAAATCCAGCGCCAGGTGTAGTTATCGGTGATCCAGCCGCCCAGCGTCGGTCCGATCGACGGCGCAACGATAGCCGTGAACCCGTACACAGAAAAAGCCAAGCCTCGCTTTTCCGGCGGAAAGCTGTCTGCAAGGATCGCTTGCGCCATGGGTTGCAGCCCACCGCCGCCGGCGCCCTGAATGACGCGGGCTATTAGCAGAAATCCCAGGCTCCAGGCCACGCCGCAAAGCAGCGAGCTCAGGGTGAACACCGCGATGCAAATCATGAAGAAGCGCTTGCGTCCCAACATTCCAACGAACCAGCCGCTGATGGGCAGCACGATCGCATTCGAAACGAGGTACGACGTCAATACCCAGGTGCTCTCGTCGTTGCTGGCGCCTAGGTCACCGGCAATGTGCGGCAGCGCCACGTTGGCGATGCTGGTGTCCAGCACCTCCATGAACGCCGCCAGCGACACCACCACCGCAATCAGCCAGGGATTGACTTCGTGTTCGCGCGTACTAGGGAAATGCGCCACGCTGTCGCCGGAACTCATGCTC
>JBAVNY010000376.1:0-4214 GCA_049691535.1 Candidatus Acidiferrum sp. | reverse complement strand
ATTTTACGACCTGCAAGAACCAGGCGATTTCGGGGATCACGCGCGATGGAGGATATCAGCAGTACATGCTGGCGCGGCATGAAGCGGTGGCGCGGATTCCGGAGGAGTTGAGTCCGGCGGAGGCGGGGCCGTTGCTGTGCGCGGGGATCACCACGTTTAATTCGCTGCGACACAGCGGAGCGAAAGTCGGAGACCTAGTGGCGGTGCAAGGAATTGGCGGCCTGGGACATTTGGGGATTCAATATGCGGCGAAGGCTGGTTATCGCGTGGTGGGGATCGGGCGTGGTCCGGAAAATGCGACGCTGGCGAAGAAGCTTGGTGCGCACGCGTATATCGACAGCAAGGCAACGAACGCTGCGGAAGAATTGCAGAAGATGGGTGGAGCGAAGGTGATTCTGACTACGGCACCAAACGCTGCGGCACAGCAGGAGATGATTGGCGGGCTGGGCATTGGCGGAACATTGTTGATTGTGGGAGCGCCGTTTGAGCCGCTGGAAGTTTCGGTGATGCCGTTGATTGGTGGTAGACGCCGGATACAAGGATGGCCGTCGGGGACGGCGATGGATTCGGAAGACACGCTGCGATTTTCGGCGTATAGCGGGGTTAGGCCGATGGTGGAGAAATTTCCGTTGACGAAAGTGGCGGAGGCGTACGAGAGGATGAATAGTGGGAAGGCGGAGTTTCGGGTGGTGTTGACGATGGAGTGAGAAATTAGATCGCTGGAAATATGGAGCCGGGGGAGCTTGGGCTTCTCCGCCTTTTGTTTTTTGGCCAAGGCAAAGCCTTACCACCGAGGGCGCAGAGGTCGGAGCACAGAGGACACGGAGAGTTGGGTGATCGGGTTTGCGTTTTGCTACGTGTCGAAAGCAAGCCGCGATCCCTCCGCTACGAACTGGCGAAGGGCGCCAGTTTCTCCGGTCGGGATGACGACTCTCGATCGCAGGCGATTTTTTCGTTGGAGAGCGGTGGTTGGCTCAGAAGGGGATGTCTTCGTCGGAGATTTCTGGGCCTGCGCTGGGACTGCTGCCGAAGGGATCTTCGGCGGGAGCGCCGTGATCTAAGGCGTCGCCTCCGCCACGGCTTGCGCCACCACCTGCACCGGCACCTGCGGCCATGCCATCGCCGCGTCCACCGAGCATTCGGAAATTACTGGCGACAATTTCGAAGCTGGTGCGCTTCTGACCTTCTTTATCTTGCCATTCGCGGGATTGGATGCGTCCCTCGATGAAAACGAGGGAACCCTTTTTTAGATATTGCTGCGCGATTTCCGCTTGCTTGCCCCAGACAACAATCTTGTGCCACTCGGTGCGCTTTTGTTTTTCGCCGTTGCGGTCTTTGTACGTTTCGTCGGTGGCGACGGAAAAATTGGCGACGGCCTGGCCTCCGCCGGTGTAGCGGGTTTCTGGATCGCGGCCGAGACGGCCGACGAGCATGACTTTATTTACGGACATTTCAGCGAACCCCCTGAATAAAAACGAAGATAACACGGTGCAGAGGGACAAGCGAAATTGAGGGAGAAAGATCGCAGAGTAGGGGATGGGTTTTGATGGTTGGTGGGGAATCGGTGGAGTTGGGTTGAAATGTTGCCACGATCCCTCCACTGCGACGCGCAAAAGGCACGCGTCTCCGGTCGGGATGACATCGTAAGAATTTAACACAGAGGGCGCGGAGGTCGAAGCGCAGAGTAAACAGAGGAACCGGAAGTCTGGCGATAGGAGTAAGATTCGCGTTGGTGATTTTGCGGAGGGTCTGATGAGTGGAAACAGGAATGTGGTGAGAGTGCTGATGACGGCTGCGATTGCTGCGGTTGGTTGCGTTGCGAGTTTTGCGCAGGGGACGGAGAAGGCGGTGGGAGCGTTTGAGGGGAGTGGAGATGTGGGGATTGTGTTGCATGCGGGGAGCGTGGAGTTTGATGGGGCGAAGGGGACGTACACGGTGGCGGGCAGCGGGAAGAACATGTGGTTCGGGGCGGACGCGTTTCAGTTTGCGTGGAAGAAGATGAGCGGGGACGTGACTGTGTCGGCGGACATTTCGTTTTTGGGTGCGGGGAAGAATGAGCATCGCAAAGCGGTGCTGATGGTGCGGCAAAGTATGGATGCGGATGCAGCGTACGCGGACGTGGCGATTCATGGGAATGGATTGACGTCGCTGCAATTTCGGGATGGGAAGGGTGAAGCTACGCATGAGGTGCAGACGGTCGTGAATGCACCGCGGCGCGTGAAAATTGAGAAGAGTGGAGCGTATTTCACAATGTGGGTGGCGGGGGAGGATGGGAAATTTCAGTTGGCGGGAGCGAGTCCGCGGATTGAGTTGAAGGAACCGTTTTATGTGGGCATTGGGGTGTGCAGTCATGAGAAGGATGTGGTGGAGAAGGCGGAGTTTTCGAAGGTAGAGATGGAAAGAGCCGATAGCCACCAGCCTACAGCTGACAGCCAAGATGGGAAGAAAGGCGCACACCCGGGAATGGCTGTGCCACAAGCTGGTGGGAAACTGTACAGCATGATGGAGATTATGAATGCGGAGTCGGGGGATCGGCGGGCGATTTATGTGGCGGAGGGACGGTTTGAGGCACCGAATTGGATGCCGGACGGGAGGTTGCTGTTCAATCGGAATGGGAAGATTGAAACGCTTGTGGTGACCGGCGGAACGACGCAGACGATTGACACGGGATTTGCGGTCAAGTGTAACAACGATCATGGGATTTCGCCGGACGGAAAAACTTTGGTGGTGAGCGATCAATCGCAGAACGCGGAGCATAAGTCGCAGGTATACGTGTTGCCGATCACGGGTGGAGCGCCGCAGTTGGTGACGAAGAATGCGCCGTCTTACTGGCATGGATGGTCACCGGATGGAAAGACGCTGGCGTTTGTGGGCGAGCGTGGCGGGGAATTTGATATTTATGCAATTTCGCCTGCGGGTGGAGATGAGAAGCGATTGACGACGGCGCCGGGGTTGGATGATGGGCCGGAATATTCGCCGGATGGAAAATATATTTATTTCAATTCGGAACGAACCGGGCACATGCAGATCTGGCGGATGAAGGCGGACGGAAGCGAGCAGGGACAGGTGACCTTCGGGGATGGGAACGATTGGTTTCCACACTTTTCGCCGGATGGGGAGCGGATGGTGTTTATTACGTTTGACGCGAGCGTGAAGGGACATCCGGAGAATAAAGATGTGGAGTTGCGGATGATGACGATGAAGGACAAGCAAATTCGAGTGGTGGCGAAATTGTTTGGAGGACAAGGGACGATGAATGTGCCGTCGTGGTCGCCGGATGGGAAGGAATTTGCGTTTGTGAGTTATGTGCTGGTGGGGAAGAAGTAGTCGAAGAAGAGGATAACGCAGAGACGCTGAGTTCGCAGAGGAGGCGCGGAGTTCGGATAAGAAGGAGAAAAGATTTAACACAGAGGGCACAGAGGTCGGAGCACAGAGGACACGGAGAAGACTGGGGATTAGAGTAGATGCAACTTGCGCTGAGGTTAGTGGGCGGCGGTGGCGGTTACGGAGACGCCTAGGTCTTTCAGGCGGGCGCGGGCGCGGCGTTCTTCTTCTGTGCCGGGGTAGCGCTTGACGACTTCACGAAGTTCGCGGACGCCAGGATTTTTCTGACCGAGTTCGATGAGCGCCATGCCTTTCTTCAGGCGGGCGGAAGGCAACTTAAAGCTTTTAGGGTAGGTGGTGAGGACCTTGTCGTATTCGCCGACGGCTTGTTCGTATTGCTTTTGTTGATAGGCAATTTCGCCGAGATAGAACTGGGCGTTGGACGCGAGATCGGTGTCACCGTAATAGCGCAAATAATCCTGAAATTCAGAACGAGCCAGATCGTACTTGCCGCTGGTGATGTCGCGGAGTCCGTTGGAATAGAGGGTGTCGGCGGATGGAGGCGCGCCGGAGCCGCCAGAAGGAGCCATAGAGGCGGAGCCGGGATTAGGAGAGGCACCTGTTGGAGCGCTGGAAGGAGCGTTGCTGGGAGAGCCGCCGGACATGCGTGCGTCGATATTTTGCACGGAGTTTTGCAGGTCGACGAGTTGCTGATTGACCTTGCCTAGCCGCGACTTAATTTCTTCCAGATTGTCGGAGAGCCCCTGGACTTGCGTGGACATGGTGTCGAGACGAGCGCCGGAATTGGCTTGGACGTCTTGCACGGATTTCTGCAGGCTACTCATGGTGGAGTTGAGCTGGCGAACGGTGTCGCCGGACTGCTCGATGAG
>JBAVNY010000375.1:0-5790 GCA_049691535.1 Candidatus Acidiferrum sp. | reverse complement strand
CCTGCGACTCGATTTTTGTAGCCTGCACAACGAGGCTTTTTTGTGCGGCTGGTAAATTCTCCAGACAGCGTGTGGAGAATCTTCGGGCGACTCCCCAGGAAAATTTGTCTCTTATGTTCGTCATGTTCCGAAAAACAACTAAAGTTGCAGTCGATGAGCTCGCCACCACTCCCCAACGTTGCAGACATGTAATGAACTACCTCACTAAATGAGGAGCAGCAAGACTTACAAACTCCCGCGGTGTTACGATCTTGGTTTTCTTCCAGAACCTCGGAAAATGTTTTTGATTGCCGGTCACAAAGTAATCCGCTCTCGCAACGTCAGCGCATTCCAAGAATATATTGTCATCGGGATCAGTTGTGACTTCGAGCCGCCGGGTCGGGACCACGGTATGACCGTGGTTCTTGATGAGCTGCAGCAATTGCAGTCGAAGACCCTTTCGGATCCGGAGCTCGGGACGCGCAAGCACCTCGTTGTATTCCTCAAGGATGGGATGCGAAACATACAAGCGGGCCGGCTTAGAAATGGCAATTAGGAAAACAGTACGTTGTAGCCCAGCAGGCTTTAATGTAGCAGAAACCAAAACATTCGTATCGATCACCAGGCGGAGGGAAAGCATTACTACTTCGACTTCTGAGCGCGGGCCTTTTTAATGATTTTGCCAATCTCCCGCGAGTTTAATGCGCTCGTGTTGTTTCGCTCCGCTTCTTCACCAAGGAGTCTTAGGACCTCGGGTTCCGGCGCGGCCAGTTTGACGTAATCACGAATACTGAGCAGTACAGCTCGCGGGATTCCGCGCTTCTCAATGACTAGCGATCCGCTCTGATCATCTACTCGACTCAGTAACTTTCCGAAATTAGCTCGGGCACGCAGAGCAGAAACTACTATCGTGCCAGTCTTCCCTGCTCTCGAACTAGCGGCCATAAACTCTCCATTTCAATCAAATGAACTGTACAGTTCATTTGACCTCGAGTCAAGGACTGGTGCGGGCGACCCGGCTTTTTGCAGCGCCTAGACCGCATCCCACACAAGCCGCTCAAGTCTCTCAATTTCGAATTCCCTTTGTGCAATGGCCTCGTCCTGCCCCGCCCATCGCCTTATCAGAGCCCATGACGCGCGGTATTCGTTGAGCAGCGGAACTATATACTCTCCCCCCTGGCGTCGGGCTTGTTGCACCCAATCGCGTTCGGGAAGTCTCAATGCATCCTTACCTTCGATTTTGAAAAGGGTAGGACTAAAAACACTGCACACGTACGACCACGGTTGGGATTTACGCGACAATGTCCCCAGCGTGACGGCATCCTCCTGAGAGTGCACTCTGCCCCAATGGGGCCTAGGCAAAATCAACCGCTAAGAGTGTCAAATCGTCTTGCTGATCCCGTCCCTTAACATCCCCCGACCAGCGAAATACCTCGTTAAGCAGTGCATCTGGAAAACAGTCTACCGATAACCTTTGGTTTCTCTCCATGAATCGCATGAAACGTTCAGCCCCGAATTCTTCCTCAAGCTGGTTCTGTGTTTCCGGCACTCCGTCCGTATAGAGAACGCAGCGATCACCCGTTTCAACGGGAATCTTCAACGATCGATACACTGCTTCAGGGAACATCCCGAGAAACAGACCATTTTCAACTATCTCGTGAGCCCCGCCGTCGGATTTCCGGCAAATTAGCATCGGTGGATGACCGGCAGCCGCGTAGGTCAAAGTGCGTTCCTCCATGTCGATATACGCGTATGCTGCCGTCACGAAATTGTGATCAAACTTCCCGCACAACGCATGGTTCAATCCGGCCAAAACGCGTCCAGGGTCGGAAGCATGCACAGCCTGCGCGCAAAGGGCGGACTGAAGCATTGAGGCGATTAGTGCAGCTGGAAGTCCGTGGCCGGTAACGTCTGCGACCAAAATGCCAATGTGCTTTTCATCGACGACAATAAAATCGTAAAAATCTCCTGCTACAGAGCTCATCGGCTTATAGCGGACCGCTATTTCCAGCCCCTGAATCTTAGGAATTTCGTGCGGCAGGATCGATAGTTGAATCTGCCGCGCCATCTCCAGTTCATTATTTATGGATAAAAGTTGGCGCGCCAGTTGTTCACGCATTTCGCGAAGGACTAGATGAGTATTGACGCGCGCCTTTACCACCGAGGGTGAAAACGGTTTGTGGATATAGTCCACAGCACCAACCTCGAATCCCCTCGTTTCATCATCCGCACGAGTCTGGCCTGTTAGAAAAATCACCGGGATGTCCCGCACCTCAGGCGTCGCTTTCATGATCGTGCAGAGCTCGTAACCGTCCATCTCCGGCATCATCACGTCAAGCAAAACCAAATCCGGCAGGGGTGTCGTCTTCACCAGATCTAGCGCTTTCGCTCCGCTCGTAGCGATGCGGATTTTGTAATCGTCTTTCAAAATCGAATTTACGATCTGAATGTTGGCGGGAGCATCGTCCACGAGCAGCAAGAGCTTTCTTTCCTTCACATCGTTCATTTTGTTGGCTCCCAATTTACGGCGGAATTCTTGGCAATCTGGTCCAGCGTCAACAGCGCTCCGGCAAAATCGAATTCATTGATGGCCGTCCCGAGGTTAGCAAGAAGTTGTTCGTTGCACGCTCCTCCGAGAGCGCTTTCCAATCTAAAGAAACCATCGGCAGCCTCACCATCGCTCTCTTCCAGAAGCCTCCGCAAGCTGGCGATCAAGGCTAAAACCGCGCCGACATCAATATTTGCGGTTCCGTTACCCTCTACCGGTGCGATTTCCGCAAGCGCCCTGCGAATAGCCTGAATTTTGCGCTGTACTGTCGCCGTAAATTCTTGGAACAAAGGTTGCGGAACGCCATGCCCATCGCGCATAGCTTGCTCAACTTTTTCCGAGACTTCATGAACGTCTTGGAGTCCCAGGTTTCCTGCTACGCCCTTCACCGTGTGCGCGATTCGTTCAGCCAGCTTAAGATCTCCGCTGTCTATCGCGGCAAGGAGTTGGGAGTGCGCCTCACCATGCTGAGCGGCGAACTGCACCAGTAAATCCCGGTAGAGCCGCTTGTTTCCGGCAACGCGTTTAAGGGCCCCAGCAACGTCAACCCCAGCGATTGGTGGAAGATCAAAGTCAACAATGGTGTTTTGCGATTTGGCTTCGGTCTCAGTGGCGGACACTCCGGCTTTCTTGACCCAACGCAAGAGTGTTGCAAACAGCGCATCCGGATCAATGGGCTTGCTTACGTGATCGTTCATCCCAGCTTCTAAACAGCGTTGTCGCTCCTCGATCAAAGCGTGCGCGGTCATGGCCACAATCGGCAGTTTCTCAGTTTGATAGTGTGCGCGAATGAGTCTAGTAGCCGTGAAGCCATCCATCTCGGGCATCTGCAGATCCATAAAAACGATGTCAAAAGGAGGAGTTTGTTTCGCTTCGGTCAGAATTCTGACTGCTTCGGCGCCGTTATTAGCAATTCGCACCGTGGCGCCCGCGCTTTCGAAAAGCTCGGTGGCCACCTGCTGGTTTACCTCGTTGTCTTCGACTAGCAGAATGCGAAGGCCACTAGCATTGGGAGCTGCAAGACCTTCTTCGCTAGGCAGCGTCGCGCAACCCGCCGGTTCGACAAATCCGAAGACGTCCATCAACGTGTCGTAGAGCAGCGAGGGGCTAATTGGTTTCAGCAAATAATGTTTTATGCCGAGTTGCTCCGTCTGCACGCGAATCTCTTCTCGCCCGAACGCTGTGACCATCACAATCTTGGGGAGATGCAATAAGCGCCCGCCGTGCAAGATCAAGCGACTGGTCTCCACGCCATCCATTCCCGGCATATGCCAATCCATCATCACTAGCTGATAGGGTTCTCCTCGGTCGGCGGCTATCAATTCTCGAATCGCTTCCTCCCCTGAAGCGACGGAATCCACCCGCAACGAGCAAACTTTTAGAGCGTCGGTGAGGATCTCTCGCGCACATGCATTGTCATCTACCACCAACACTCGAATATTCGCCAAATCAGGAGTGAAGAGTTTTCGTTTCGCTTCGGCCGACCCAAGTCCGAATTCCGCAGTGAACAAAAAACTGCTGCCGATACCCGGTGTACTCTCGACCCAAATTTCGCCTCCCATCAACTCGACCAGGCGTTTGCAGATGGAAAGCCCGAGGCCGGTACCACCGTGCTTCCGCGTAGTGGACGTATCGGCTTGGCTAAAAGCCTGAAACAAACGAGCTGTTTGCTCCGGCGTCAGCCCCATTCCCGTGTCACGAACCGCGAACTTCAGCTTCACCTTCTCCGGAAGTGTTTCCTCGATTATGACGTTGACGGCCACCTCGCCGTGCTCCGTAAACTTCAGGGCATTGTTCACAAGATTGATCAAGATTTGCCCCAACCGTAACGGGTCACCAACCAGATTCCCTGACAGGTCGTTTGGAGCCGCGATCAAGAATTCCAAATTCTTTTCTTGGGCCTTTTGACTGACTATCGAGGATAAATGATCGAGAACGCTATCCAGGCGGAATTCCACCACTTCCAGTTCTAACTTTCCCGCCTCAATTTTCGAAAAGTCCAGGATGTCATTGATGACGGCGAGTAGGCCCTGCGCCGCCGCTTTTGTCTTCTTCAGATAGTCGCTCTGTCTCGAGGTCAGTTCAGTCTTAAGCGCCAGATGCGTCATGCCCAGGATGGCATTCATCGGCGTGCGAATCTCGTGACTCATGTTCGCCAGGAAATCCGATTTCGCCCTGGTGGCCGCTTCGGCAGCCTCTTTCGCGGCTGAGAGTTCCATTTCCAAGTGCTTGAATTCCGTGATGTCTTGAGAAACGCCGTACATATCGGTCGGCCTTCCGTCAGCATCCTTCAAAACGTGCCCTAGTGCGTGGACCCAAGCGACACGTCCGTCGATGGGACGCTTGTAAGCGAAGACCGTGTCGTACGTTGACCTGCCCTCCAAGGCGTCCTCAAAGGCCCTCCTCGCGGCCTTGCCTGCAACCTCGTCGGCCTCTTCTGCGCGAGCAAACATGTCGTCAAGCCGGTAACGGTGTTCTGGCTGCGGGATATCGCCAAAAACTGCAATCCTGCGTGGTGAGGAGTTGTACCATCCAGAGCCGTCCAGGGGAACGTGCCAGTAGCCTGCCTTCGTGAGTTCCAGAGCAGTTTCCGCAAGGAAATTTGCGCGCAGGAGTTCTTCATCGCGCTTTCGGAGAAGCTCCTCCGCAGCTTTACGTTCCGTGATGTCTTCAGTGAGCGACACGACGTATTGCGGGCGCCCCATCGCATCGCGCAGTAGGTGGAATCTCCCGTTGCCCACAACGATTCCGCCGTCGTGATGCACGAACTTTTGCTCAAATTGGTCGGTCTCTCGCTTCCCGCGAATCAGCGCCGAATACCGCGCAGAACTGGAGACCCTATCGTCCGGATGCACTACGTGGTCCCACTTTTCCAGGGAGCTCAAATCTTCCTGCGTGTAACCCAACATCTCGTGTAAGGTGCGGTTCGAAACCGATTTCTGCCCGTCGATTGTGAACACACCAACACCAATCTGGGCGTTTTCAAAAATGGAGCGGAAGAGTTGTTCACTTTCCACCAGCGCATCTTGAGCGCGTTTACGTTCGGTGATGTCCTCCGTAAGCGCGATGACGTATTCAGGATTTCCGGCCGTGTCTCTAAGCAGCGAGAATCGGCCGTTCACTGTGACGATATGGCCGTCGCGGTGAATGAATCGCTGCTCGAACGCATCGCGATCGCGTTTCCCCTGCAAAAGTTCCAAATATCGTTCGGCGCAGGGCCCACGATCATCTGGGTGCGTAATCTCGTCCCACTTGGCCAGAAC
>JBAVNY010000374.1:0-10813 GCA_049691535.1 Candidatus Acidiferrum sp. | reverse complement strand
AATTCGTCGGCGGTATCTGGTTGTAATAATACGTGAATTGCAGCTCGATGTACGGTCCCTTGAACTGCGCAGGCAGCGGAGGAAATGGATTCGATGCACGAATAGAAGAAAACGCCGCGCGATCCAGCGGATCCTTGCCAGAACTGTACACCTGCAAGGGTTCGCCATCCGGCACCGATCCATCGCGCATGATGCGAAATCGCAGCGATAGATTTCCTTGCTCTCCCAATTGCACCGATGGCGGCATCACCGAAAACCAGTTCTGTTTCACCTTCACGTACACGCGATGCAGGTAGTCGTTGAAGTCCACTCCCTGCGTATCCGTAAGCATCTGAATGCCAGCCGCCGCCGATCCGCGCCCGCCGCCACCACCTTGCGCTCCACCCCCGGGAATCGGCCCACCTCCACCAATCGGAGCAGGCGCGCTCATCCTGCCCGCTGATTCTCTTGCCGCATCTCGAATCGCATCCCCCGGTGACTTCTGCTTCGGCAAAACTAGTCCGCTCTGCGGTACCGGCATGTCCGGCGTTTCCAGCTTTAGAGGCGTCTTGGGCAGGTCACCCTTCGATGGCGTAGTCGGCTGCGGCGGCGCCACCGCATTGGGCTGTGGTGCCGGTGCACTTGGAAGTTCTTTCTTTGGCGGCTCTGGTGTGGGCGTAGGAGCCGGTGCAGGCCGCTCGATTGGTGTCGGCGCAACTTTCCGAATTACGCGCGGGTCGACGTTCACTCGTTCGTGCGGCGCTGGCGGGCGCGTTGTTGGCTTCAATGACTCCAGTGCCCCGGGTGGCAACAACACCGTCATCTGCCGCCGCGCAATGTCTTCTTCCTCGGCGGTCGGCACATGCGCCGGAAAGATCTTTGGACCCAGCAAAATCAGCGCGATCACCGCAATATGCATCAGCACCGAAAACGAAGCATTGATCTTTTCGGCGAGGCTCCTCTGCGTCCGGCTCTCGGGCGGCAGGAACGACACCTCACCCGTCTGCATGATGTCCGGTTCGACCAAATCTTCGGGTATTGGCCCGAGCGCTGTGAATTCTTCTGGCGGCGCGACTCCCTGCGGAATCGTGATCCGCTCATCCATGTCCGTGGGTTGCAGCGGCAGGTGATTCTCATCTTCGCGCTGCACCGCTTCCACGTTTACGTCACGAGGCACCACCACGCGTGTGGCAATAGATTCCAGCGGCAAATTCGATGGAATGGTAGTACGTCCATCCAGAGTGATGACTGGCAGGCCAGACGGTACCAGAGTCCGTTCGTCCAGCGTCGAAGGACGTCGCCGCGTTGTGGCTTTGGCGTCTTCTGCCGAGAGACGCGCGCCTTCCGGCACTAGGGTCCGGGGAATCATTGATTCATTTTTTCTCGTTTGGTTTGGGCTACTGGTTGGACGCGCGCTTCATGCTCACGGATGCTTTCCATCACTCTGCTGGCCAGCTCAAGAGCGGCGCGACCCGCTGTGCCGTTAGTTTTCGGTGCTATTCGGCTCCGCACTGCGATCACAAACGCCTCTAGTTCCGCTCGTAATGGTTCGACGCCCGGTGCAGGCAGCTTCTCAAACCCGAATTCCGGCTCCGGACCAGGCCGCTTCACTCCCACGCGCAACGCATCGCGCCGCGCATAATCCAGCGAGATGTATTCGTGCGCCTGGAAAAATCGCATCTTCCGCACGCGCTCCGTAGACACCCGGCTCGCCGTTACATTCGCCACGGCGCCGCCTTCAAATTCCAGCCTCGCATGTGCAATGTCCACTTTCTCCGTCAACACTGGTATTCCCACTGCTTTTACTTCCACCACCGCCTCTTTCACCAGCGCCAGCAAAATATCCAGGTCGTGAATCATCAAATCGTAGATAACATCCACATCCAGGCTTCGCGGTGTAAACACGCCTAACCGGTGCACTTCAAAAAATAGCGGCCGTTTCACCACGGGTTCGACGGCCAACACCGCCGGATTAAACCTCTCGACATGTCCGACTTGCAAAATGCGCTCGTGACGCCTCGCCGTGTCCAACAATCGATCTGCTTCCGCCAGCGTGCTCGCCATTGGTTTCTCAACCAGGACGTCGACGCCCATCTCCATCAACCGGCAGCCAACATCCGCGTGGGCCACGGTCGGCACCGCCACGGTCGCGGCATCCACAGTACCGCGCAACTCCTCCATCGTTCCAAACACCTTGGTCTGGAATTCTTTGCTCGCTGCTGTCGCCCGTTCGACATCCACATCAAACACGCCTGCGAGCTCCACGTTTTCCATCTCGCGGTACACGCGCACGTGGTTCCGGCCAAATTCGCCTGTGCCTACTACCGCTACTCGAATTTTGCGAGAGTTCCCCGCCCCGTCGGTACTGACACTCATTCCCTGACTATTCCCTTCGCCTCGCCGCTTGGTTCCGTCTCCCCGGCGAACGGAAAAGCTTGAATGGCGATACCTGCGGCGTCTGCCAGCGCAACCACTTGGGTTCGGTCGAATATCAGTGTCCGAGTCGCATCAATCGCCAACGCGGCTGCCCCGGCCCGCTTCATTGTTTCGACGGTCGGCAATCCCACCACGGGTACGTCGAACCTCATGTCCTGCTTGGGTTTACTCACCTTTACCACCACCAGCGCCTTGCCGTTTGCGTACCGTCCAGCGCGTTCAATTGTCTCGTCGGTGCCTTCCATAGCTTCGACGGCCACGCACGCCCGATCGCTGATTACCACCGTCTGCCCAATATCCATAGCCGCAATCTGTCGCGCCGCTGCAAATCCATACTCAATGTCCCGCAGTTCGTCCGAGCTCGGCGCGCGCTTGGTCAAAACGCCGGCCTCTGGCAGCAGCGGTTTCAGAAACATGGTCGAATCCACCAACTGAATGCCTTCTTCCTCAAACACCTTGGCCACCGCGCCAATCAACGAATCCGTATTTTTCCGCGGCAACGACAACAACAGTTTGGCCAGCTTCCAATCCGGCCGAATCGCGCTGAAAATCTTGTTGTGCTTCACTTGCCCGGCCATCACCGCCTGCTTCACGCCTTGCCGCTGCATCCAATCTATCGCCTTACTCAATTCTCCCAGACTGACCCATTGCAGGCTCTTCGCTTCTTTTTCCAACTCGGGTGAGGCCTCTTCCTTCAGCGCCAGTACCGCCATCTCGATCCCCTGGCTGCGGGCCCCCTCCAACACCAGAAACGGAAACCTTCCGTTTCCCGCGATGAGTCCCCATCCTGTTGTGCTGTGCTGCGCTTCCGGCATGACTTCCTGTTCGTTCCGGCCTACTTCACGATCCCACGTTCCGATTTCTCCACAAACGCAATCAACTCCTGCACGTCTGCTGAACTTTCCTGCATCTTTCGCATCTCTTCCAGCGCTTGCGTGGTGTTCATCTTCGACCGCAACAACAACTTGAACGCCCGCTGCACTTCCTTGATCCGCTCCGTCGAAAACCCTTTTCGCTCCAGTCCGATGGTGTTCGCCCCAAAACACTTCGTTTCGCGCTCGGTTACAATCAGCGAAAACGGCAGCACGTCTTGTGTAATCACCGTGCACGCGCCGATATAGGCGTGCCGTCCCAGCCGGCAGAATTGATGCACCGGAGAAAATGCTCCGATGGTCACAAAATCCTCAACGCTCACGTGGCCCGCCAGTGTCGCTCCGTTCACGAACAGCGTTCCATCGCCCACTTGGCAGTCATGTCCCACATGCGAGTACGCCAGGAAAAAATTCTTACTACCGATCCTCGTCGTTCGGCCGCCCTTTGTTGTCCCGCGGCTGACCGTCACGTATTCCCGAAAAATGTTTCCGTCTCCTACCTTCAACTCCACATGCTCACCGCGAAAGGAATAATCCTGGGGATCACCGCCAATCACGCAAAACGAATGAAATACGTTTCCCGCGCCAAACTTCGCTGGCCCCTGCAACACCGCGTGCGACCGCACCACACACGCTTCTCCCAGTTCAACTGCTGCCCCCACCACCGCAAAGGCTTCCACTCTTACACGGTCCGCAAGTTTTGCCTCGGGAGAAACTATTGCCTGGGCGTGTATTTCTGGCTTACTCATTTTCCCGGATTTGCCGGCTTATCCCGGTCCACCATCGCGCACAGCATCGTGGCTTCCGTCGCCAGGTTCTCTCCCACGTACGCCTTCCCTTGAATCTTGCAGATGTCGCCTTTCCACGCCAGAATGTTCACTTCCAATCGCAATTGATCTCCGGGCACTACAGGGCGCCGGAAACGCACGTTGTCCATCGACGCGAGATACAACAGTTTCTGGTCGCGATCCGGAATCTCCTGTAACAGCAACAATCCACCCGCCTGCGCCATCGATTCCAAAATCAGCACGCCCGGCATCACCGGCTTCCCGGGGAAGTGCCCCTGGAAATGCGCTTCATTTATGGTAACGCTCTTGATCGCCACAATGCGCTTGAACCGCTCCATCTCCAGAACTCCGTCTATCATCAGAAACGGGTACCGGTGCGGCAGAAATTTCTGAATGTCATTTATGTCCAGTAACATGCCCGCTCCTGCGCCGCCCAGGCAGTCCTGCAGCGCTTCTTCGCTATTCACAAACTTCCTATTATAAGCAATCCCCTGGCTACTCACAGCTTATCTTCTGTCGCTCCAAACGTCACCCTCCCATGTCATCACCGAAGAATGAGCGCATACCTACCTCGTCGAACAGCCGACACTGCTCCAATCACCACAACACCTGCCGCGCCCGTGTTACTATCCCTCGCCATGACTCCGCCATTTCCCAACACCCTTCTCTCGCTCCTACGCCCGCAGCTTCCCCAAATGCTCGCCACCCTCCGCGAACTCGTCGAAATCGAATCACCCAGCCGCGAAAAAGATCCCGCTGACCGCTGCTGCCGCTTCCTCGCTGGCGAGTGGCTTCGCCGCAAAGCCATCGTCAGCATCATTTCCCAAAAACATCGCGGCGATCATGTGCGCATCTCCTGGTTTCCCCAAACTTCTCGTCCCGCTGGTCAACTCTTGGTTCTCGGCCACTACGACACGGTGTATCCCATCGGCACCTTGGCCAAGATGCCCTTCCGGATAACCGCCGGCAAAGCCTTTGGTCCGGGCACCTTCGATATGAAAGCCGGCATCGTGCAGGCACTCTTCGCGCTGCAAGCTCTCCAGCTATCACGCATTCCCCTTCTCAAGCGCGTTGTTTTTCTTTGGACGTCCGACGAAGAAATCGGCAGCGAATCTTCCCGAAAACTCCTCGAGCATGAAGCTCAGCGTAGCGACGCCGTTTTCGTTCTCGAACCGTCGCTCGGCCCACGCGGTCTTCTAAAAACTTCCCGAAAAGGTGTTGGCGAAGCGCAACTCCTTGTCCACGGCCGCTCCTCTCACGCCGGCCTCGCTCCAGAAAAAGGCATCAACGCCATCCACGAGCTAGCCGCGCAGATTGCTCGCATTGAAACGTGGAATAATCTTCGTCAAGGCGTGACCATCAACGCCGACATCGTCTCCGGCGGTACCCGCGCCAATGTCATCGCCGAATCCGCGCAGGCCACGCTCGATCTTCGCGCTTGGCGCGCCGCCGATATGCATTCCCTGGAAAAGCGCCTGCACTCTCTCAAACCAATTCATCGTGGCGCAAAGCTCCAAATCACTGGAGGCTTCGATCGCCCTCCGCTCGAACGCAAACACAGCGCGCGACTTTTCGCTCACGCAAAATCTCTCGCATCACGAATGGGTCTTAAACTCGGCGAAGCCGCAGCCGGTGGCGGCTCCGATGGCAATTTCACCGCTGCCCTAGGCATCCCTACTCTCGATGGATTAGGCGCAGTAGGCGACGGCGCCCACGCCACTCACGAACACATCTTAACCAAGTCTCTACCAGAACGCGCCGCTCTCCTGGCCGCCTTACTGGCCTCTTCCTGAGTTCTCTGCATCCTCTGCGGACCTCAGGGCCTCTGTGGTAATGCTTTTCGCTTATAGTTCATTCGTTCCGTTCCTACTTCCCATATCTCTTCTTCAAATACCCCACTGTCGCCGCCATCAAATCCCCATAATCATCTCGTACCACTTCATGCAGCGCCTCTTCCGTGGTACTTCCCGCTCCCACTCGATCCATAATCCGTTCCATATCTGTCATCCCCTGCGTTTCCACAAGGTACTCCACATTCGCCAACCCCCATGCATACGCGTAGTGCACCACTTCATCCGGCAACCCCATCCACGACCCTTCCAATTTCCCGAGCGATGCCGCTTGCCCCTGCTCGTAAATCTGCACCAGCACACCGGCGTTCTCGTCGCTTCGTTTCCCCTCCATCCATTGTGCCAATCCTTCCTGCATCCAGGTCGGCGCACGCCCGTGCGTCTTCTGCTGCACAAAGCTGTGCGTCAATTCATGGCGCAATACTCGCGACAGTTCCGCGTTTACGCCCGTCAATCCTTGCACCGGTACACGAATCCTCCCATCATTCAGTGCCCCTACCCACTTCGGTGCCCGCGTAATATCGGAAAATGCATCCTGCGTGTATAGCACCACGCCAATCGGCTCTGGTGGCGTGTAGTTCAGCTCCGATTCAATCTGGCTGAAGTGCCCTTCCAACGTATGGAGCACCTCGCGGGCCAGCGCCGGTTCCGCCGCGCCACTGTATCTCAATTGAAAATGTGTGCTCTCATTCTCCCGGTAACTCTCTTCTTCCTTCTTGTCCCGCTCCGCTTTCGCAAGTGCCGCCTGCACTTCACCATCCGGCCGCAACTCCAGAGCCTTCCGCCATTCCATCACCGCCAGGTCCGGCCGGTTCATTCCGTAATAAGCCCAGCCCGCCAGCTTGTATACGTCCGCATTCTTCGGCGCGATTCGTTTCGCCTTATCCAGGTAGGCCAGCGACTCTTTGAATTCGCTCTGCCGCAGATACATGTACGACAGATCCACCAGCAACACTGCGTTCTCGGGCAGATATCCCAATGCTGCTCGCTCTTCATTCATGGCCCGCGCCATGTCTCCATGGGACACTTCAAACTGAGCCACAGCATGGTGCGCTAATCCCGCACGGTCGTTTCCCCCAGCAACACCACTTCTCGCCTCACTTTCGACTTTCGCAATGTACTCGCGGTCGATGGCTCCGTCGTGTACCGCATTTTTGTCCATCTCCGCGGCCACCGCTGTTGGCTCCTTCACTGGCGGACCTATTCCCAAATTTGCCGCGGCCGCTGCAGGAGACTCCATACCCGGCATCAAGCCGCCCTTTTCAATGTGATCAACAATCGACTTCGGAATGGTTAGCTGTCCGGCAGACGTTTCGTAACGAACTTTGTCTCCTTCTTCCACCACGCTATACGCCAAAATCTGCCGTCCATTTTTCAACACAATCTTGTCCGCAAGCGCTCGCGCCGGCGCGCCCGCACACACGATTGCCGCGACTATCCACCATCCACTCTCCTTCATCAAACGCTGTACCCGCATCTCTTCATCTTACGCCCCAAAACTTTCCTGACTGACTCGCCCTTGTCCCCACATGCCGAATATGACTACACTTCTTCTCCTATGAGGGCCCGCCTGGTTTTCGTTACTTTGCTTTTCCTCCTTCCCACTGTCTCTTCTTCCAGCGATCCTTCTCCCCGCGAACTCCTTGCGTCTCTCATTGCCCTTCAGCTCGACTCTCAAGCCGTTTACCGTATCGCGCCCAAAGATCGCATCGAACTCCGCCGTTCCGACTCAGTCCTTACATTTGAAGAGGGCAGGCTGGCCTTCTATCAAGCCTTTGAGGGACATATTACCGGCTTCGTTTTCTCGGGACTCGGCCATGCACTCGCCCTGCCCCGCGATCCCTCTGAAAAGCAGCAAATGGCTCGCTTTCTCGGTTCTCCGGTGCTCGACCAGCAATTTGTTTCCGCCTACGTCCGTTTTACAGATGACACTGCACAGGATCTGCTCGCCCAATTCAAATCGGCCGAACTCCAGCCTGCACCTGACGCCGCATTTACCGAGCTTTGGCACAATCACCTGCAACGTCTCAATCCTTCGCATTCCCTGCGCATCCTTTTCGAAAAATATTCCGCCACTCCCCGCCACTTTTTCCACGCTGGCATCGACGGCTTGACTACCGGGCCGTTTGACGTCCTGCTCGACGACATGCGTGACGAAAATTTCCTCCTTGGTCAACCTCGCGTCATCAACAAACTCACCTATTACGACGTCTGGACCTCCTACCCCACAGCCGCTTTCTCTCCTCCCAAAATTCAATTCGACGCGCTCCACTACCACATCGACACCACCATTCGTCCGGACAACAGTCTCGATGCCGATACCTCCGTCGATTTCCGCGCACTCACTGGCGGCGAACACATCCTGTTCATTCAGCTCGCTCGCGCACTGAAAGTCGAGTCTGTTTCTCTCGCCACCGGCGAGTCTCTTCCCTTTTTTCAAAATGAAGGCATCACCGATCAGGATCTACGCGCTAAAGGCAATGATTCACTTTGTATTTTTCTTCCCGAAGCGCCCCGGGCAGGCCAACTCTTCTCTTTGCGCTTCAAGTATCGCGGCAACGTGATCGAGAACGCCGGCAACAATGTTCTCTACGTGGGCTCACGCGAGAGCTGGTATCCCCATTTTGGCGACGCTTCCGAATTTGCCCTTTACGACATGACGCTTCACTGGCCTAAGCATCTCCATCTGGTCGCCACGGGTAGCAAACTGGATGAACAGGACGCCGGCGATTCCTTTGTCGGTCACTGGAAGACCGATCAGCCAGTTCCCGAAGCTGGCTTCAATCTTGGCGAGTACGTCACCTCGTCCATCGTCTCCGAAAATCGCACCATCGATGTCTACGCCAATCACCAACTCGAAGAAGCTATTCTCGATCGCCTGCGTCTCTACGCACCCACCTTTGACCCTTCCATCAGGCTTCCTATGGGAGACCGTGCATACCACATGGAATCGTCACCGATGCCACCGAATCCTGCCGATGCGCTCAAAACGCTGGCCAAAGAAATTGACGCTTCGGTCCGTTTTTACGAACGTTTCAGCGGTCCTTTTCCCTTCAAACATCTCGGGGTTTCGCAGATTCCCGGCACGTTCGGACAGGGCTGGCCCGGCTTGGTTTATCTCTCCACGTTCTCTTTCATGCCACAAGAAGCTCAGGAGCGCGCCGGGCTCACCGCCAGCGGCCAGCAACTCTTCACGGACATAGTTCCCGTTCACGAAGTCGCTCATCAGTGGTGGGGCAATGTAGTTGGCTGGTCCAGCTATCGCGATCAATGGATTGATGAATCCATCTCGGCTTATCTCGCCATTCTCTTCGCCGACTCGCAGAAAAATCCCGATCGCACACTGCACCTCTGGCTCGAGCGACATCGCCAGCGATTGCTCACCAAAATTCTCAACGAAGATCTTTCTCCCGCCGACGTGGGCCCGCTTATCATGGGCAGCCGTCTCTCCTCTTCCAAGTCACCGGACGCATACGACGCGGTTATCTACTCCAAAGGCGCGTGGGTTATTCACATGATTCGCGAAATGCTTCGCCAACCTGGGACCACCAATCCCGACGCCCGTTTCATCGCGCTTCTGCACACCCTCGTTACCAAATATTCTGCCAAAGCGCTTTCAACTCCTGATTTTCAACATGAAGTCGAAGCCGTGATGACTCCCGCCATGGATCTTGAGGGCGGCCGTTCCATGGAATGGTTCTTTGAGCAATATGTTCGCGGCGCTGGTGTTCCTCGCTACAAAGTAGAATTCACTTCGCGTCACACCGACAAAGGCTTTCAGATCCGTGGAAAATTACTGCAAACCGGTGTGCCGCATTCCTTTATTGCTCCCGTTCCGCTTTACGCCGCTACCGCACCCGGACGCACCGTCCTGCTGGGCACGGTAATCGCTTCCGGGGATGAAACAGCGTTCACCTTTCGCACCGATGCCGCTCCACACAAGATCCTGATCGACCCGCGCCTCACTTTGCTCTGTGTGTCGGAATAATGCCTAGGTTGGCCTGCAATCAAACGCCTGGTAGGACCCTCGAAATGCGAAAGACTCTACTTTTTATTTAGCAGCTTTTCTTCGAGCAGCGGGCTGTTTAGATTCAATTCTGCTTTGCCACCCTCTCCCAGAACATACGGATATCCGGCGGAATCGAGCGGTTGTCCACGCAAAAATCCCGCCTGCACTAATTCACTCATTCGTGTCGCTCGCTGCCCGGCCTTCTTTTCGAATTCGTCGGCGAGCCTGTCTATTTCTCGTGTATCCAAATCGGTCTTCAGCAACCGTAAATGCAATTCCGCGTTCTTCTTAATGGCTGGATCTTTGGTGCTGTTCAGTACTTCCATCCACAACGCGTATGAAATTTCTGGTGTTTCTCCATCCGCGGCAATCTTCGCCGCCATCACTTTCATCCAGATCATCGCGCGCGGATTCTTGCTTCCTTCCGCAAACGCTGCCGCCGCCTTCGGATAATCCTTGGCGTCGAAATAGTAGACGTTCCCCAAATCCTGATAGAGATGCCACTCGTCCGGATACTCCTTTAAGCCACGTTCCAGAAGTTTCACGGCCAAATCCGGCCGGCCGGCTCCGCGCGGCGGAGCATCGCTCAAAAATGTCGATCCAAAGCGGTAAGCCACCAGCAATCTGGGATCGAGTGTCGTCGCCACATCCAGTAGGGGCCACAATAATTGGAACTTCAAGTCCTTTTCGTGGTGTTTTTCGCCGTAATATTGCACTGCCCGGGTCCAGTAAACCGCACCTACCAGCGGCGCGTATTCCAGGCTCAGCGCCTTTATCAACTTAGGCGATTGCACCAGCATTTCGTCGCGCTCTTCATGGATCGCTTTGCGTTGCACATCCAGTCGCTCTTGCAGATGCCACACCGCGGCGAGCCCCAGC
>JBAVNY010000373.1:0-5456 GCA_049691535.1 Candidatus Acidiferrum sp. | reverse complement strand
ACCGAAACAGCGCTTGACCCATCCAGCGATGGGACCGAAGGCAGCTCTCCGAGAAATAGAATTCCCGCTTTGCCGGAATTCATCCCCACGTAGTTGGCGGCTTTGATGGGCAAAGAAACAATGCGCTGGCCAATACCATCGAAATCGATGGTGACCGTTACCTGTTCCTTTTTGTCCTTATCCTTGTCGTCTTTCGCAGCTTCCTTACTCTTGCCGCCGTCTTTCCCTTTCTCCTTATCTTGATCCTTGCCCTTATCTTTATCCTTATCCTTGTCCTTGTCGCCGTCCTTCTTGTCTCCCACCTTCTCGTCATCGCTCTGCGGTTCCACAGGATTTGGGTCCGTCTTCTTTAGCACCGCCGCGTACACGCTGCGTGAGACGGGCCGCTGAAATCCCGACATGTCAAGCCAGGTCACGCTCAAGCCTTCGTCTGTGCTCGCCGTAAAGAACAAATATTTCCCGCCCTTATCAAATTGCGGATAACGCGCGTCGCTCATGCCATCGGTGATTTGCGTGCTCTTCCCGCTCTCCACCGAATACACATAAATCGCGTGCAAGTGATTCGGCAGAAATTTACAGTAGGTAATCCACTTGCCGTCCGGCGCCCAGGCCTGATCAAAAAACACGCCCCACGCATCGTAGATATCAGTGTCGACTTTCACCGGTGTTCCCTTGTCGATGTCCACGTACCACAAGTTCAGCCGCTTGTCGGCAAACGCAATTTTCTTGCTGTCAGGCGACCACGTCGGACTGTAGAAGAACGACGGCGGCTTGCCCAAGCTGATCTTTTTTACTTCGCCAAGCCCGCTCTGCTCTACCAGGTGCAGTGCGTATTCGCCGGACTCATCCGAAAAATAGGCAATGTACTTTCCGTCCGGCGACCACGAAGGATCGCGTTCCGCCACCGCTGTGGTCCGTGTCAGATTGCGGATATCGCCTTTTTCCGCCGGAACACTCAGGATTTCACCACGCGCCTCAAACACCGCGCGCTGGCCAGTGGGCGAAATGTTCCCCGCTTGAATCTTGTCGCCAACTTTTTCCCAGTGCGCGCGCGTGGCAGGCAGGTCCGCCGCAACTTGCACGTTTACCCGCTGCGATTTTCCGCTCGTTGGGTCAAAAATATAAATTCCGCCAAATTGTTCGTAGGCCAAGGCATCCGGGCCTGCTGAAAGCGACTTGAAATCGAATCCCTTATTCTCCAGTACCTGCTTCACCGTTTTACTTTTTGTATCGTAGGCAAACAAAGAGACTGGACCGTTGCGGTCCGAGAGAAAATAGACCGTGTCCTTGAACCACACCGGCTTCGAATCATTCGAGTTTTCCCGCGGCACACGTTCTATTTGCAGATTGCTCAAATTCACAATGTAGATTGGTGTTGTTTGTCCGCCACGATAGCGCTTCCACGCCTCCTGCCACTGAATGTTCGGCACGTACGCCATCCGTGTTCCATCCGGCGAATAGCTTCCTTCCGCGACGCGCCACATGGGTAGCGCCTGCGCAACTCCGCCATCCTTGTCGACGGTATAAAACTTTACAAAGTCCGCATATCGTTCGCGTTCCGACGCAAACAGGACCTGCTTGCCGTCTGGAGTCCATCCGACCGCGCCGTCCTCCCCCGGAAACCAGGTGAGGCGCTTTGGCGTTCCACCCTCGGCCGGCATTACGTAGACGTCGCGATTGCCGTCGTAATTTCCGCTAAATGCAATCCATCGCCCGTCGGGAGAAAAAAACGGATCGCTCTCGTGCCCACCCGTGGTTAGTTGCCGCGCCTCACCACCGCCACGCGGCACGCTCCACAAATATCCGCCATACACAAACACGATGGTGCTTTTGTTGAGCGTGGGCTGCTGCGCCAGTAACAATGTTTCTTCCGCTGCAACCGTCGCAGCTACCGAAAACAACAACGCCAGCACCAGCAACCAGCCATGCCGTGATTTCATATCTTCCCCATTCGTTTCAATCGCTAAAGCACCAAAATTCACACAATTCCCATACGCCATACGCAAGACCACGTTGGATATTATTTCGAACCCGGCCAATACCCCGGCGCGGTGATAGACCGCGTGTCTTCCTTGGCCGCATATTTCTTCACGGCGGGCCCAATCTCAGCTGCTTTGCCAATCAGCACGAATACCAAATCGTCCTGCGGAAAATGTTTGGCGATTACTCTTTTCGCGATTTCCGGTGTGACCGCATCCACCCGCGCTTCCAGATCATTCACTTCGCTATCATCCAGACTGTAATATTCGTGCGAAGCTATCACCCGCGCCAGTTGCGCCGAAGTCTCGATCGTTGGCGGAAATTGCCCTTTGATAAAACTTTTTGCCGAAGCCAACTGTTCTGTCGTCACGCCATCCGCGTGCAGCTTCTTCAAAACGTCCAGCGCCATATCGATAGCCTGTGTAGTGGTTTCGTTTTTCGTGTAACTGAACATCACAAACGGTCCAGGCTCTTTGTGCGGGTCAAAAAACGAGGTGGCGCCGTAGGTAAGTCCCGATTCCACCCGCAGCGCCTCATTCAACATGGAGGTAAATCGCGCCCCGAACACCGTATTCACCACGCGAATCGCCACCCGATCCGGATCGGTCTCGGCAATTCCCATGTTACCGATGGCAAAAAAGGTCTGTGGCAACTCGCTCTTGTCGATCAGCAACAACTTCTTGCCCTTAACCGCCGCCATCGCGTTCGCTTTGATAGCCGACGCGGTTTTCCCCGTCCATCCTCCAAAAGTTTGCTCCAACTTCGTCTTCATATCGGCGGCATCGAAATCCCCTGCCACCGCCAAAATCAAATTCCCCGGCGTGTAGTAGCTGTCGTAAAACTTCACGATGGCGTCGCGCCTAATCTTCGCCAGAGACGCCTCGTCGCCGCCGGACGGCCGACCGTATTCTTTTCCGTCATACAAATAGCCGGTGTAATATTCGAAAATCACCTGCCCCGCCGAATCCTTCGCCGCTTTCACCCCGTCGATGGACTGCGCCAGCAATTTATCCACTTCCGCCTGAGGAAACGTCGGGTGTAGCAAAGCGTCGGCCACCAACTCCAAGCCCTTCGCCGTATCCTTCCTCAGAAATTCCGCGCTAATACTGGAATAATCCGCCCCGGCCTCGGCGTCGAAACTGCCGCCAATGAAATCAATGTCTGACGAAAATTGCTGCGCCGTGCGCGCCTTAGTGCCCTTGCGCAGCAGTCCCGCCGTGGTGGACGCCAATCCTTCTTGTCCAACCGGATCGGCAAGTGCGCCTGCCTTCACGATGCCGGCGATATCGATCATGGGCACGCCGCGTTTTTCCAGCAACAATACCGTGAGTCCGTTTTTCAGCACGACTTTTTCGTGCGGAGGAATCTGCAATTTCTGCGCGGTGGTCGGCGACGGTAGGACAGAGCACAACGCGCACACGATCAGCATCTCCATGAAGCGGGCAATACGGATTTGGTCTACAACGCGATGCCGAATGCCCGCGCTCATGGCTTGCCTTTCTCATCAGTGTCCGGCAGCAACGTCGCCACCGTCCGATTGTTCGCGCCAAAATATTTCTGGGCCACTCGCTGTACATCTTCCTTAGTCACCGCGTTATAATTTTTCGCCGCATCAAAAAGCTTGTTGTAGTCGCCAAAAAATACTTCATACGTTCCAATCGTATTAGCGCGCCCGCTGATGGTCCGCACCTGCCGGTAAAACTCAGCCAATCGAATATTCTTAGCCTTCTCCACTTCCTGATCACTCACCGGCGCAGTCTTCACCCGCTCCAATTCTTCGTAGATCGCTTTCTCGCACAACTGCGGGTCCACTTTTTCTTTAGGCTGCGCACTTATCTGGACCACCGTCGGATCAAACGCGCTATTCACATTGGATTCCACGGAGAGCGCGATCTGATCCTTATCCACCAGCCGCTGGTACATTCGCGAGCTCTCTCCTTGAAACAAAATCGTCCGCAAAATGTTCAACGCGTAAAAATCCGGATTATTACTTTGCGGTATGTGATACGCAACCATCAGCAGCGGCAACTCCGCCGGTTTGTGCACCACCAGGCGTCGCTCGCCTAGTTGTTCCGGTTCCAGCGTTGTCACCGGAGGCGGCGGCGCATGCGAGGGAATCGATTCCAAATATTTTTCGCACAGCGCAAACACTTCCTCGGGCGTCACATCGCCAACCACCACCATGGTGGCATTACTCGGCGAATAGCCCATTTCAAAGTGATGTTTCAGGTCCGCGATGGTCCAGTGTTCGATGTCGCTCATCCAACCCACCACCGGCCATTGATACGGGTGAGCAAGAAACGCGGTCGCCCACAATTGCTCGTCGAGAATACCTTCGTTCGAGCCGTCGACGCTGGTGCGGCGCTCGCTGGCCACCACGCCGCGTTCGCTGGCAATTTTCTTGGGATCGAAATTCAAATCGCGAATGCGATCTGCTTCGATATCAAAAATCAGATCCATCGCCGAGCGCGGAAACCAATCCTGATAGACCGTGACATCGCGCGTGGTGTACGCATTATTCGAGCCGCCATTCGCTTCCATCACTTTGTCCAGGTCTCCCGGCCCATACTTTTTCGCCCCGTTGAACATCATGTGTTCGAAAAAGTGTGAAAGCCCCGTCGTGCCCGGCCGCTCGTTGCGCGATCCAATCCGATAAAATGTGTACAGCGCTACGTTGGGGATGCTGTGGTCCGGCTGCACCAGCACTTTCAGTCCATTCTTAAGCGTCTTGGTAGCCACCGGATACTCTTGCGCATTCGCCCATGGCGTCCACGCCAGCATCAACCCTATCGTCAAACAGACCACCACTCCCGCCACACTACCGAGCCACTTCATTTTCATCGGGATGCCCTCACGCACAACTCTCTCTGTTTGACGTAACCATTGCGAAAAATGTTCAAGTACTTGCAGGAGTTATTGGCACAGCGCAACGCCAGGAAAGCGCTACTGTCGACCAGCGCTGTGGAGTTCCAATGCGATGCTGGGTGGGCAAAGGTCAAGGTACGATATGCAAGTAGCGCGAAGCGATTACACTCAGCCCGGTTTCGGAAATCAAGCCATTATTCAGGGCAACGGTACGCCTGGCATCGCCACAATTCCCGCCATGCGCAATAATTCCTGATATTCCGTGTCGCTAACCGCAGAGATGATCAGCCGCACATTCTTCAGCAGCTTCACTTTCTTCAGCGCTGGATTGGCGCGCATTTCCGCCAGCGTCACCGGGCGGGGCAGCTTTTCGAACGCGCGCAGATCCGCCACCAGGTTCTTGCCGTCGCGATCGTGTGGATCAGGATAAGGATCGCGGGTCACTTCGGCGATCGAATAAAGGGAACGCTCCGGCGCGGAGTGGTAGCACAGGACCCGATCGCCCTTCTTCACCAGCTTCAACGCGCGTATCGCGTCAGGCTTCGCCCCGGCACCATCCCACATCTCTTTGCCTTTAACGAAAAGGGTGTCCCAGTGATAGTGGTGTGGGT
>JBAVNY010000372.1:0-8120 GCA_049691535.1 Candidatus Acidiferrum sp. | reverse complement strand
CCCTCGACGAACTTGCCACGATCATCGAGCACGGTGGTGTGCAGAACCACCAGGTTGACGCTGACTTTAATCTTGCTGCCGTTCTGAATGGTCTGGTCCTGCGGAGAAGGAGGCGGTGGCGGAGCGGAGTTTTGTACCGGGATCTGGGCAGAGGCTAAACCGGCGTACAAAGAGACAGTAAGAAAAAAGGCGCTAGTCAGCGAAAGAGAACGGATGGCGCGAAACGCGCTAGTGGGCAGGGGCGTAGTAGCCGGTCTTGGAGTAGACCGTAAGGGGCGGAAGTCCTTTAGGAGCGCGCAGCTTGACCTTAATTTTGCGCCAACGCGCATCATGGGTGTGATTGCTTGGTTTGTATCCCAGTACATATTGGTTGCGCAGCTCCATGCCGATCTTGGACGCAATGTCCGGCAGATCATTTAGATGCTCGACGGCGAAGACGCGGCCGCCCGTCAGTTCCGTGATCTCCGCCAAGAGCGACGGACCGTTGAGCTCCTCTGGCGTGCGATTGCGATAACCAAGCGGGTCGTAAATACCGATGGCATAGAGCTGGGTATCGGCTTCCTTAACCAGCCGCTTGATATCGCTTTCGTTGTACCTACTATGATTATCCCCTCCATCGGAAAGAATGAGCAAGGCACGCTTGGCGTTATGTGCACCCCTCATCTGGCTAAGACCGAGGTAGATGGCATCGAGGAGGGCGGTGCGACCCTTAGGAGAAGTAAGCAGCATGCGACTCTGCAAATCTTCCACGCTATTGGTGAAAGTACTGGTGAGTTCGGCGCGCTCATTGAAGCTGACCAGGAAAAACTCATCCTGGGGATTGGCGGTCTTAAAGAATTGCAGTGCGGCTTCGCGGGCTTTGTCCACTTTGTTGGACATGCTGCCGCTAAAATCGAAAATCACGCCAATGGAAATGGGCACATCTTCCGAGGAGAAGCTGACGATCTCCTGTTCCATGGTGTCTTCGAAGACGCGGAAATTGTCTTGTTCCAGGCCGGTGACCAGGCGGTTGTACGGATCGGTCACGGTGACATTGACCAGGGCCAGATCGACGTCGGAACGAATCACTTTTCCCGGAGTAATTTTCAGGCCCGGCGTGTCTTTGCCAATGACATTCACTCTCGCGGGCGGCGGAGTTGGATTGGAAGATTGTTGGGCCGGATCCTGGGCATAAGCAAGCTGCAGGAAGGCCAAGAGCATCGAACAAACGAGCAGGTGGGAACGACTGAAAAAAGAAAGTACGCGAGTCTTACTCGGTTCGCGTTTCACGGCTCCCCCATCCCCCCGGGGTCTCCGAAAGGGTAAGCGCGGAGAAATCATGATAGCACTGACGGAAAAGAAGGCAAGTACCAGGTTGTAAAATTGGGTCTCGCGGATGTCTTAAATTTGTCTCCTGTTTCTTGTGACCCTCACGGCTGTGCTAGCATCGCTCCGTCGAAGGAAATATAAGGCGTACGAATATGAGCAAGCCATCTGTTGTCGCTGTAATTCCGGCACGATATGCATCCACGCGTCTTCCTGGAAAGCCCTTAGTACCGCTGGCGGGCAAACCCATGGTGCAACACGTCTATGAGCACACGAAACTTGCCAGCACCGTGAACCGGGTAATCGTGGCCACCGACGACCAGCGCATCATCGATGCAGTACGGGCGTTTGGCGGCGAAGCACGCATGACGCGAGTGGATCACCGCACTGGCACGGAGCGCACTGCGGAAGTCGCGGCACATGAAACGGGCGACGTGTTCGTAAACGTGCAGGGCGATGAGCCGCTGATCGATCCGGCGGCAATTGATACCGCGGTGCAAGCGCTGCTGGAGGGCGAACCGGCGCAGATTGCCACGGTAGCGACGCCGATTCGCGTTACCGCCGATATCATGGATCCCAACATTGTGAAGACGGTGCTGGATTTCGACGAAAACGCCTTGTACTTTTCGCGCGCGCCAATTCCCTGGGTGCGCGACACGCAGCATAAAGTGCACGTGAAATACTGGAAGCATCTGGGCTTGTACGTATTTCAACGCGACGCGCTGCTGGAATATCCCACCCTGCCGCAAGGCGAGCTGGAGCGCATCGAGCAACTGGAACAACTACGCTGGCTGGAAAATGGCTGGAAGATTCGCGTAGCAGAAGTGGAACACGACGCGGTTAGCGTGGATGTGGCGGAAGACGTGGTGCGCGTGGAAAAACTGATGGACGAAGAAAAACGCCCCGCAACGTAATCGCCGCGGGGCGTTTTCCAATTCAATTGTGAATCAGGTTATGGGGTGGTTTGCCCGGTGGCGATCCCCGCCGTGGTCCGAGTGCTGTCGGAAGACAGCAGAAACATGGTGGTCGGAGTCGCGAAGTAGGCCTGATACGTGATGGTGGTACTCGGCGAGCCAGCCAACAAAATCTTGAGATTGTTATTGTTGGTGCCGTCTCCCGCGATGGTCAAGACGCCGGTCATGCCGACGCCGGTAAACAGGTTGTTGCCGTTGAGGCCGAGCTCGACGTAGTCCACAACGCCAGTGACGTTGTTGGAAGACGCAGAACTAAGCACGTATTGTCCGGCAAAGTCTTCTTCAAAGGGCACAGCGGTGTTGGAGCCAAGCTGCACGCCACTCCAGTTGAAGGAGTAATTCCCTGCTGAGCCCGCCAAGGTGTAGGGTCCCGGCGATTGGGTCAGCATGGAGCCATCGGCAATGAGTCCCGCGCTGATGTCTTGCAGCACGAACTGGGTGGCGGAACTGGCGTAGAAGATATAGACGAAGGTTCCGGACGAAGAATCGGTAAAAGTGAAGGTGCCGCGGCCAGTGCCGGCGTTGGTGGTGTCGATGGCGTAGGTAGCCTTAGAGATGTTAGTGCCCTGCGAAATGTGGTTGTATCCACCCGCATCGTTTTCGTCGTAGGAGATTGCCGCAATGTTGCCATTGCCATCGGCGGTGAAGCGAGCCACGCGGCTGTCAGGACCCTGACTGCCGACGTTGACGCGCACGGCAGCCCCGCCCACCAGATAGGTGAAGCCCCCTGTAAAAGCGGAGTTGGCCGTCGGGATGGTGTTGGACTGCAAAACAGCGTCGCCGCTGCTACCTCCCAGCAAGTCTTCTTCGATCACCTTGATGCGGGTGTTATCGACGATGTAGAAGGCGAAGCTGCGGCCGCCAAAGGCCATGGTGCCACGTCCGAAGCCGCTGCCATTGGTAGTGGTATCGAGGGCGAAGGTACCCGGCGAAATCGCGGTAGGTCCAGAAGGAGCCGCCACGTTGCCATCGTTGGTGTCTTGCAGACCGCCCGTGACGTTACCGGCGCCATCGGCACCGAATTGACCAATGATGGAAATGGGGGCTGCGGTGGTAACGCCGAGCGAAACGCCAGAGAAGTCGAAGACGTATTTGCCGTTGAGCGTGGTGTTGGCAAAGTCCGTGGTGGTGGCGAGATTGAAGCTGCCGCTGCTGGTGCCGGTCAGATCGGCGCTGTTATCTGCAGTCTGTACCAGGAAACCGTGGCTGACGGAGACCATAGACATGTTCAGAGTAAGCACGCCGCCGGTGCCGGTTTGAAAGGCCACCAAGCCGCGTCCGTTGGACTGGATCTGATAAGTACCGGCCGTAAAGGACACCAGAGAGGCGCCGCCACCGGACGCGAGACTCACCACGTCCTCAAGCCCTCCGGTGATATTGCCGTTACCATCGGCGATGAAGCTGCCGGTGCGCGCCAGGTACGCGCCGGTAAGATCTACTCCAGACATGGAGAAAGCGTATTGGCCCTTCAAGCTGGAATTAGAGAAGCCAACGTTGGGGGGTGGAGGAGTGGGACCGCTGCCCCCGCCACCGCAGCCAGCTACGTAGCCCGCGAGCACCGCGGTTGCCAGAAGCAGTAGGCGCCTCACAGGATGCCTCCCTGCTTGTTATTGTTGGATTCGTTTCTAGGCGCTGCGTAGGAGAGTGGTATTCCGCGAATGCTGCGCACCTGAATGGCTTGGGTGCCGTTTTGCACGATGCGGGCTACGAATTGCGTGCCTTTGCCGAAGTTCACGGCCTCGCCGACGATGCGCAGCGTGTCGCCCGCTTGAATGTTGAAATGATTGGCCTGTAAGAGCCGGGGATCGCCGACGTGAACATCGAGATTGCCGGAGCTGGTGTTAAGAATAACGTGGGCGCCGAATGGCGGCGTGGTGGAAGCTTGGGTGTAACTCACAACGGTGCCAACCACGGTGCCTTCCCGCTGAAGATCGTAACCTGCTGCTGGACGGCTTGGCACGGTCGCCGATTCCTGGGCGAGTGCGGTGCCGCCGAAGAAACTAAGTGATAGCAAGACCAGGCTGAGCGCCCGGATCCCTCGAGTCTGCATGAAATAGCCCCTCTGCTTTCTGTAGATCAAAGTGAACTAGACACACTGCCGAATAATTGGATGCAAAAAAGTACTATTCGTACCTTCCCACAATAGACGGGTTCTGTTCCCGAGTAGGTTACGCCAATTCCCCGGAGATGCCGTGTTATGCACGGGGTACGAACCGCGCGAGCGAACCAACCCCGCAGGGATGTTCAACCCCGAGGCAGCGCAAAGGTTTCGCTAGCAGAAAAATGTGTGATAGATCGGTGCGAAGAGTTTGCATTGACAGCTTTGGACGTTCCGAACATAATTGTATGTACGTCAATCCTGCGGAGGTACGACAAGCTCAAATCTGCTCGGAGCGGACAAGAGCGACCCGGATGGCGCCAAAATATATTTTTGTAACTGGTGGTGTTGTTTCTTCCCTGGGTAAGGGCGTTGCAGCTTCCTCCATCGGATGTCTCCTCGAAAGTCGCGGCTTTAAAATCACTATCCAAAAATGCGACCCGTATCTGAACGTTGATCCCGGTACGATGAGTCCCTATCAGCACGGCGAAGTGTTTGTAACCGACGATGGCGCGGAGACCGACCTGGACCTTGGCCACTACGAGCGGTTCACGCACGTCAAGCTGAGTAAAGACAATAACTGGACGACCGGGCGCATCTACGAAACGATTCTGACCAAGGAACGCCGCGGCGATTATCTTGGCAAAACGGTGCAGGTGATTCCGCACGTTACCGATGAAATTAAGCGCTGCATCAAGCGCGTTGCTGAAGGCGTGGACATTGTCATCGTGGAAATCGGCGGCACGGTGGGCGACATCGAGTCGCTGCCATTTCTAGAAGCAATTCGCCAGATGCGCCTGGAACTGGGCGCGGAAAATACGCTGTTCGTTCACGTAACGCTCGTGCCGTACATTGCGGCGGCCGGCGAATTGAAGACCAAGCCAACGCAACACAGCGTAAAGGAAATGCTGGGCATCGGAATCCAGCCAGACCTTTTGCTGTGCCGCAGCGATCGCCACATCTCCAACGACCTGAAACATAAAATTGCGCTGTTCTGCAACGTGGCGGATATGTGCGTCATTTCCATGGAAGATGTCAAAACCATTTACGAAGTGCCGGTAGAACTAAGTAAAGAAGGATTAGACGCCCAGATTATTCGCTTGCTACGGCTGGAAGAACGGCCGGCGAATATGCAGCCCTGGCTGGACATGCTGCACCGTTTACACCATCCCAAGGGCGAAGTACGCATTGGAATTGTTGGCAAGTATGTGCAACTCGAAGACGCGTACAAGAGTTTG
The DNA here is from genome assembly GCA_049691535.1 of Candidatus Acidiferrum sp. GTDB lineage: Bacteria > Acidobacteriota > Terriglobia > Acidiferrales > UBA7541 > Acidiferrum. The sequence continues at coordinate 2,505 of JBAVNY010000372.1, read as the reverse complement.
CGCGAAGCGCTGCTGCACGGCGGGCTGGCACACAACTACAAGACGGTGATTGATTGGATTGAGTCGGAAGAAATCGATTCGGCGGAAACTGCGGAGCGGATGCTGCGCGGATACGACGGGATCCTGGTACCGGGCGGATTCGGTAAGCGCGGAATTCAGGGCATGATTTATACCATTCAGTATGCGCGCGACCATAAAGTGCCGTGTTTTGGTATTTGTTTGGGGATGCAGTGCGCCACGATTGAATATTCGCGCGATGTAGCGGGGATGAGGCACGCGGATAGCACCGAGTTTGATCCGCAAACGCCGAATCGCGTGATTTATAAATTGCGCGAATTGCTGGGCGTGGACGAGATGGGCGGCACGATGCGGCTGGGCGCGTGGCCGTGCAAGTTGGAGCCGGGTTCCTTTGCGTACAAGGCGTATGGGCAACTGGAAATCAGCGAGCGGCACCGGCACCGCTACGAGTTTAATCGCGAGTACGAGAAGACGTTGCTGGGAGCTGGTTTGAAGATTACCGGCAGAACGCCAGACGAAAATTACGTGGAGATTGTGGAGGCGCCGGACCATCCGTGGTTCCTGGGCTGCCAGTTCCATCCGGAATTTAAGTCGAAGCCGCTGGAGCCGCATCCGCTATTTTCGGCATTCATTGGCGCAGCACTGGAACATAAGCTGCAGAAGTCGCGACCCGCGTCTGCACCTTCGCAGGGCGAGTCAAAGCTACCTGAGCCGGCGTTGCGCGCCTTACCTCACGCTTCGGCGTAAATTTTTCCTTAATTAATTCGAAGTTGGAAGAACGGTTAGGTCTTCTGCCGCGACGATTTGCCATTTGCCGTTACGCAGGATCCAAGTGTCGGTCCAGACGTAGGTGCCACGTTTCGGATCTCCGGTGCGGTTTTCCCAGGTTTCGCTGCCTTGAACTACTGCGGTATCGTTGCCAAAAAATCTAACTTTAATTTCGTTGGTGTGGTTGGATAGCACATTGCCCTGTTCTTCGCGGGTGTTGGCGATTTCTTTTGCTTTGTCGTAGAAGCTTCCGTCTGGTGCGACGCCAACGAAGTCGTCTGAGAGAATGCGCTCAATCGTTGCGGTGTCGCCCTTGCTACCGGCTTCTGCCCACGCGCTCTCGCTTTCCTTGATGTAGCGCTCGGTTTTGGATTGGTCTGCGGTCTGCGTATGGGTTAAGGCGATGACCGGGACGAGGACGAACGCGAGTAAAAGACCTGCGGTGAGCAGCAATCTGTACTTCATGAAAGCCTCCGTATGAGCCGGTTGGTAAGTCTCGTAAGTCGAGTTAGTAGCCAGACCGAGTATGCTATCGTATGAATACTCCATGACTCAGTTCAAAGAAATTTCTCTCGGCACGTTGCGCCTTGGCGGCGGCAATCCGCTTTTTCTGATTGCGGGGCCGTGCGTGATTGAGTCGGAAGCGCATGCGCGTGGCATGGCAGAGCGCGTGGTTAAGATCGCCGCGGACGCGGGCGTGCCGTACATTTTCAAAGCGTCGTACGACAAGGCGAATCGCTCGTCGGTGAAGGCGTTTCGCGGGCCGGGTTTGGCGGAAGGCCTGCGAATTCTTGGGAAGATCAAGGCGGATTTGCGTGTGCCGGTGTTGACGGACATTCATGACGCTTCGCAAGCGGCACCCGCGGCCGACGTGGTCGACATTCTGCAAATTCCGGCATTTTTGGCACGGCAGACGGATTTGCTGCTGGCTGCGGCAAAGACGGGGCGGGTGGTAAACGTCAAGAAAGCACAGTTCCTTTCGCCGTGGGACATGGGCAATGTGGTGGAGAAAGTGGCGTCGACCGGCAACGAGAAAATTATTTTGACGGAACGGGGCGCGAGTTTTGGCTACAACAATCTGGTCGTTGATATGCGGACGTTTCCAGTGTTGCAGAAATTTGGCTATCCGGTGGTGTATGACGTGACGCATTCGGTGCAGTTGCCGGGTGGGCAGGGACATGCGAGCGGCGGTCAGCCGGAATTCATCGAGACACTGGCTCGGGCAGGCGTGGCGGCGGGCGTGGACGGAATATTTTTGGAAACGCATGACAATCCGGCGGCGGCGCTTTCGGATGGCGCCAATGCCCTGCCCTTATGGCAATTGCCGAAGTTGCTGGCGCAGCTCAAAGAATTGTCGGCAGTGGTGCGGCGCTGGAACGGGAGTCCGGCATGAGTTTGGAAACGGCGCGCCGCGTTCTGCGTATTGAGGCGCAGGCGATTCAGGATGTGCTGGCGCGACTGGATCAGTCGTTCGAACGCGCCGTGGATTTGCTGCTGGGTTGCGAAGGCCGCGTGGTGGTTACCGGCATGGGCAAGTCGGGGCTGATTGGGCGCAAAATTTCCGCGACGCTGTCGAGCACTGGCACGCCTTCGTTTTTTCTGCATCCGGCGGATGCGCTGCACGGCGATCTGGGAATGCTAGCGCGCGGCGATTCTCTGCTGGCGATTACGTATGGTGGAGAGACGCCGGAAATTTTGAATCTGCTGGAGACGCTGAAG
>JBAVNY010000371.1:0-1989 GCA_049691535.1 Candidatus Acidiferrum sp. | reverse complement strand
AGTCTTCACTCGCAAAAGCTAAGTACAAAACGACGCTCGACCCCTACACGCAGGAAGACACCAATGAAACGCGGGCGGCGCAAGGCGAATTCCCCTCCGCCGTGGAGATTCAATGTACTGATTAACTAGCTATGAGTTGGGTTCTGGTTGGGCTTTTGCTTCCACTCACTCTCAAGTACTTTCGGAGGAATGGCGGGGACGACGGGACTCGAACCCGCGGCCTCTGCCGTGACAGGGCAGCGTTCTAACCAACTGAACTACGTCCCCACTCGCCAAATCAACAAGATGCGAAATAACCAGTGTTTATGCGGCTTTTCGCGATTTGCATATCGTGCACCGGTTGCACCCGATTGCCCAAAAGAGCGCGATTCCTGTCCGAACCGCCCCCAAACCGCCTCCATATTTCCGCATTTCCGTGCACTTCTGCGATTTCCAAAACAGCCAGCACAGAGAGTTCCTGGCGATCCAGAGTTCTGCCAACCCGGGCAAAACCACCAGCAAAACTTTCGCAAGTCTTTGTCACAGAAATATCCTAACAGCTTCTCGAAGAACACGAAAGACCACCTTCATTTTCCTAGGCTCGAACGAGTCCGAACCGTTTGCGAAGTCCCTTATCACAGGAATTCTTGGATGGCGGCGGCAATTTCTATGACGTGTGTCTCTGTCGCAAAATGTCCGGTATCGAGGAATTGGACCTTTGCTTCCGGCAAGTCTTTCCGAAACGCCTCTGCTCCCGGGGGAATGAAAAACGGATCATTCTTGCCCCAGATTGCAAGCAAAGGTGGTTTCGATCGACGAAAATATTCCTGAAATTTCGGATAGAGCCGCACATTCGACGCGTAATCTAGAAACAAATCCAGCTGAATTTCCTTGTTTCCCGGACGTTCGAACAGCGCCGTATCCAATGTGTATGACTCGGGGAGAACACTGTCGGGATCGGCTACGCCGTGCGTGTACTGCCACTGCGTTCCTTCCAGTGTCAAAACGTTTTTCCGGAGTACCTCCCGGTTTTCTGCTGTGGGCACGGCCCAGTATTTCCGGATCGGACCCCAAGCATCGCCAAGGCCCTCCTCATAAGCATTTCCGTTTTGTGAAACGATAGCCGTGACTCGGTCAGGATGGGCCATTGCTAAACGGAAGCCGGTGGGCGCGCCATAATCGAACACATACAATGCATAGCGATCGATCTTGAGTGCTTCCGTGAAGGCTTGGATTGTCGTGGCCAATCCGTCGAACGAGTAAACATACTTTCGTTCGGCCGGAACCTCCGTAAATCCAAAGCCAGGGAGATCCGGCGCGATGACTCGGTAACGATTGGCCAGGCGTGGAATCAGTTCGCGGAACATGAACGATGAGGCCGGGAATCCATGCAGCAAGAGAATTACAGGCGCCGCAGGATCGCCAGCAGCCCGATAAAACACTCGGACGCCATCGGCTTCGACTCTGTGGATGGAAGTAGTAGGCACGCTAAACTGGGCTTCGGCGGTACGGGACAATACATCGATTGGCTCCGCCTCTAGCGTGACGCGCTTTGTCGCTTGCGATGAAATTGCTCTACTCATAAGATCGGTCCTCATTTCCTCGGAGTTGATTTGCTATTCAGAGATTTGCCGGTAGGCACCCTGACAGCAGGTCTGTCATGCCGCTTTTGCCTCCTTCGCGGGATTCAAATTCCGTCATAGCGCGAATACCCGTGCTTTGCCCAATAGTCCGGCGGTTCGTCCCCTGTATAGGTAATCCGCGTAATCGCTTTGATGTTCTTCAGGCCGAGTTTCACAGGTGCAACCAAGCGAAGCGGAGCTCCGTGCTCCACTGTGAGAGGCTTTCCGTTCAGGTGAGTCGCAAGCAGGGTCTGTGAATGACGAGCTGTCGACAGATCGAGCGACACGAAGTACGGGTCGGGATTGCCCCAAGGACCGAGATTGACCGATGATTCTATTCGGGCCCATTTCGCCTGCGACATTGGCGGGTAAGCACTCAGCAAATCAT
>JBAVNY010000370.1:0-6731 GCA_049691535.1 Candidatus Acidiferrum sp. | reverse complement strand
AATGGCTTCCCAGCGCTCCGCCCCACGCGTCATTTGCGCGCGTGGCGACGGATGCTCGTCCACAGCCTTCAGAAATCGTGCAGGAAGTGTGCGGTAACTCATGCGGATTTCGACTCTACCCTAGGTCCCACTTCCACGCAACGCGACCGCGTTACGCTCTACCGTTCCAGTTAAGGCGAGATCGGCTGCGACTGGCAATACCACCAAGCCTTTATCGTTCGCGCATCGTCCAACGCTTAAACTGTACAGGCCGACAGACTGCCGGATTACCCACCCAGAATCCGCCTGAGTTAAGATGATCCTCAGGAGCCGAACCCATGAGCGCCACCACTCCCGTCATCAATGATCCGGCCACTAGTCGCGGCCCCTTTCGCGCCCCGCGCGGACTCGAACTCTCCTGCAAGGGTTGGCAGCAGGAAGCGGCTCTCCGCATGCTCCTCAATAATTTGGACCCCGACGTCGCCGAAAAGCCCGAAGACCTGGTCGTCTACGGTGGCACCGGCAAAGCCGCACGCAACTGGGACTGCTTTCACGCCATCGTCAAGTCTCTTCGCGCCTTGGAATCCGACGAGACCCTCCTCATCCAATCGGGCAAGCCCGTCGCCGTCTTCCGCACGCACGACTACGCTCCACGCGTTCTTCTCTGCAATTCCAATCTTGTCGGCCACTGGAACAATTGGGAGAAGTTCAACGAATTCGATCGCGCCGGCCTGATGATGTACGGCCAGATGACCGCCGGCAGTTGGATCTACATCGGCACGCAAGGCATTCTCCAGGGCACCTACGAAACCTTCGCCTCCGCAGCTCAACAACATTTTGGCGGCGACCTCAGCGGTAAACTCGTTGTCACCGGCGGCATGGGTGGCATGGGTGGAGCTCAGCCTCTGGCCGCCACCATGAATGGGGCCGCGTTCCTCGGCATCGACGTCGATCCCGAACGCATCAAGCGTCGCGTCAAGACTGGCTACTGCGATGTGATGGTCACTTCACTCGACGAAGCCTTGCGCATTCTCAAGAATGCCGTCCGCACTCGCGAAGCAACTTCCGTTGGTCTCGTCGGAAATTGTGCCGATCTTATTCCCGAACTCGCCAAACGCGGCATCGTTCCCGACATTCTCACCGACCAGACCAGCGCCCACGATCCCATCAGTGGCTACGTTCCCAACGGCATGACTCTCGCGCAGGCAATCGAACTCCGCGCCGCCAACCCGCAGGAATATCGCAAGCGCTCCATTGCCGCAATGGCCCAGCACGTCCAGGGCATGCTCGACCTGCAGAAGCTGGGTTCCATCACCTTCGATTACGGCAACAACATTCGCACTTTTGCCCACGAAGCCGGAGTCAAAAACGCCTACGGCTTTCCCGGCTTCGTTCCCGCCTACATTCGCCCGCTGTTCTGCGAGGGCAAAGGTCCGTTCCGCTGGGCCGCGCTCTCCGGCGAAGCTTCCGACATCGCCCGCACGGATCAGCTCGTACTCGAAATGTTTCCGGAAAATCAGCATCTGAAGCGCTGGATCCAAATGGCGCGGAAAAAAGTTAAATTTCAGGGACTTCCCTCTCGCATCTGCTGGCTCGGTTACGGCGAACGCGACAAGTTCGGCTTGGCTCTCAACGACCTCGTCGCCAAAGGTGAACTCAAGGCTCCCATCGTCATCGGTCGCGACCATCTCGACTGCGGCTCCGTCGCCTCCCCCTATCGCGAAACCGAATCCATGAAAGACGGTTCCGACGCCATCGCCGATTGGGCCTTCCTCAACGCTCTCGTCAACACTGCCAGTGGCGCCTCTTGGGTCTCCATTCACAACGGCGGCGGCGTGGGCATTGGCTATTCGCAGCATGCCGGACAAGTCACCTGCGCCGATGGCACCAAACAAATGGCCGAGCGCATCCAACGAGTGCTAACCAATGATCCTGGAATGGGCGTGGTGCGGCATGTCGACGCCGGTTATCCCGAAGCAATCGCGTTTGCAAAGAAGACTGGCGTCAAAGTCCCTATGCTGTAACAATCCTTCCAACGAACAGGGAGTACTGACGCAAATCGTACGCGGTCAACATTGCAAGTCGAGGATTCTAAATCCTGAAGCCCCCACAGGAGCGGAATTATGTATACGGTCTTAGGTGCCAGCGGAAATACCGGGTCAGTCATTGCGCGCAAACTTCTTGCCAAAGGTGAAAAAGTCCGCGTCTTCGGACGTCACGCCGGCAAATTGCAGCAATTCGTACAGCGCGGCGCGGAAGCCATCGTCGGTGATGTCACCGATGTCGATATCCTTACGCAGGCGCTCACTGGCGCCCGTGCTGCTTACCTCTTGATTCCTCCCAGCATGACCTCTCAGGACTACCGTGCCGACCAGGATCGCACCAGCGACGCCATCTCCACCGCCGTGAAAAATTCTGGCCTCCAATACGCGGTCAGTCTCAGTAGCTTCGGTGCCCAGGCTCCCTCTGGCACCGGCCCCATCGCCGGCCTTCATGCTTTCGAACAAAAGCTCAATGCTATCGACCGCCTCAACGTTCTCCATCTTCGCGCCGGCTACTTCATGGAAAATCATCTCAACGCCATCGGCATGATCCAGATGATGGGCGTCTTCGCCGGTCCCCTGAAGCCCGACCTGAAGATTCCCATGATCGCGACTCGCGACATTGCCGCCTATGCCGCCGATCGCTTGCTCCAACTCGATTTCAATGGCAAACGGGCCCAGGAACTTCTCGGCGAGCGCGATGTCACCATGGCCGAAGTTGCTTCCGTGATCAGCAAGATTCTCAATCGCGCCGATCTTCGCTACGTCCAATTCCCGTACGATCAAGTCGAACAGGTCCTCGTCCAGATGGGCACGCCCCCGAAAACGGCGGCCCTCATGACCGAAATGTTCCGCGCCATCAACGACGGAATCGTGGCTGCCACAGAGACTCGCTCCCGGGCAAACTCCACTTCCACCTCGATCGAAAGTTTCGTGAAAGATGTGTTTGGACCAGCCTTCCAGGGTCAAGCCGTCGGCGCTTAAGTGATCTTCAATCGCCCGGAGTTCCGGCCCCTTCGCTGCGATAGGACGCTCTTCTCCGGTAGAATAGCTGCGTCTTGAGCGACACCTACCTCATCACCGGCGCATCCCAGCTTTTAAGTCTGCGCGGCGACGCACCGCGACGCGGCTCTTCTCTCTCTGATCTCGGCATCGTGAAAGACGGCGCTCTGCTGATTCGCGACGACCGCATCATCGCCGTTGGCACCCGCAAAAAAGTGGAAGCTCACAAAGACACCGCACAAGCCGAAACAATCGACGTTGGCGGCCGCGTGGTCCTTCCCGGCTTCGTCGACTCGCACACTCACCTCGTCCACGCTGCCAGCCGCGCCGAAGAATACGAACTCAAAATTCAGGGTGCCAGTTACGAAGAAATTGCCCGCAAAGGCGGAGGCATTCTCAAGTCCGTAAAAGAACTTCGCGCCGCAACCTACGATGCCCTGAAACAGCGCGCTCTCGCCTTCCTTGAAGAATTCGCTTCCTATGGCACAACCACCGTCGAAGCCAAGAGTGGTTATGGCCTGGATGTCACCAGCGAACTTAGGATCCTCGCCCTGCAGCGCGAACTGAACCGCGATCAGCCCCTTGAAATTGTCTCCACGTTTCTTGGCGCCCATGTTCTTCCCGCCGAATTTCGCTCATCGCCCGACGGAGCGCAGCGCTACATCGACATCCTTCTCAACAAGCTCTTGCCGGAAATCGTCATCCAGGATTTCGCCGAATTCTGCGATGTCTTCTGCGACCGTGGCGCCTTCTCCCTCGAACAATCGAAACAAATTTTGACCCAGGCCCTCTCCCACGGCCTTTCCCCGCGCCTTCACGCCGAGCAACTCTCCCGTACCGGCGCAACGCAACTCGCTGTGGAACTCGGCGCCGCCAGCTGCGACCACCTCGAACAAATCAATTCCTCCGATATTCGCGCGCTCGCCAAATCCAACACTGTCGCCACTTTGCTTCCCGGTTGCGATTTTCATCTCGGCCTCAAACAATACGCACCCGCGCGCAAGCTCATCGAGGCTGGTGCCATCGTTGCGTTGGCCACCGACTTTAATCCCGGCACCAGCCCCACCGTCAGCATGCCCATGATTCTTTCTCTCGCCTGCAACCAACTGCGCATGACGCCCGCGGAAGCCATCACCGCCACCACGCTCAATGCTGCTTATGCTTTGCGCCGCGATAGAGTCATCGGCTCTCTCGAACCCGGCAAGCAGGCCGACCTCGCCGTCTTCGAGATAGAGGATTATCGTGAAATTCCCTATTATTTTGGGATGAACCGCTGCTGGATGACCATGAAGCGTGGCGTCATCATCCACATGCGCGACTAACTTGGCGAACCGGCTTACAGGTCAAAACACAGAATTCTGCGATAATGTTCAGGTGTGTGCGTGCCCTAATGAATTTTTTCCCATGATCGGCCAGACGCATTGAAGTTCTCATGATCGATCGCGCGTTCCAGGAATGGACTAATGAAACGACTGATTGAGTGTGTACCTAACTTTTCCGAAGGTCGCAACCGCGCCAATGTCGACGCTATCATCCAGGCCATGAGCGCCGTTCCTGGCGTCTATGTCCTCGACCATGAAATGGACGCCGATCACAACCGTTGCGTCATCACCCTCGCCGGAGAGCCCGAAGCCGTTGGCGAAGCCGCGCTCCTCGGCACCGGGCGCGCCCTTGAACTCATCGACATGAATCACCATACCGGCGCACATCCCCGCGTAGGCGCCACAGACGTTGTGCCATTCATTCCGGTCGAAGGCGTGACACTCGAAGATTGCGTCGCGCTCGCTCGCCGCGTCGGCCACGAAATCTGGAAACGCTATCGCATCCCGGTTTTTTTCTATGAAGCCGCTGCCCTGCGCCCCGACCGCGTCAATCTTGAAAATGTCCGTCGCGGACAGTTTGAAGGCTTGCGCGATGAACTAAAACGCAATCACGATCGCCAGCCAGACGTCGGCGAGCCAAAACTCCATCCCACCGCAGGCGTAACCGTCGTGGGCGCAAGAAAATTCCTGGTAGCCTACAACGTCAATCTCAACACCCCGGATATTTCCATTGCCAACAAAATTGCCAAGGCCATTCGCTTCTCGAACGGCGGATTTCGCTACGTGAAATCCATGGGCGTGGAACTCAAGGCCCGCAATCTCGCCCAAGTCTCTATCAACCTCACTGATTACGAGCAGACCCCCATGCATCGCGTCTACGAAGCGGTTACACGCGAAGCTGCTCGCTATGGCGCGGTTCCGGTCGGCAGCGAAATTGTCGGCCTCATCCCTAAGAAAGCGATCGAAATGGCCGCCGACTATTTTCTGCAACTCGAAAATTTCTCTCCTAATCAGGTTTTCGAGAATCGCCTCACCGACGCCCTAACCGGCGTTCCGCTCCAATCCAAAGATGGCAAGCTCGCCTCCTTGGCCCGTCCATTTCTCGACGCTGTCTCTGAGCCCACCGCGACGCCAGGTGGTGGCAGCGTTTCTGCCTACGCCGCCGCAATGGCTGCTGCTCTCGGCCAAATGGTTGCCGGCCTGTCCCGCAAGAAAAAATCGCAAGCCGTTCACGTCGACAAACTTTCCGAGTATCTCGACGCCCTTCGCAAAATTGCCGAAGAACTCGCCGCCGCTATCGATCGCGACGCTTCTTCCTACGACGCCGTCATGGCCGCTTTCAAATTACCTCAAGGTTCGCCCGAAGAAATCGAGCAGCGCGAAGCCGCCATTCAGCTGGCCACCAAAGGCGCTGCCGAAGTTCCTCTCGAAGTGGCCAGCAAAGCCGCCGATCTTCAGGATCGCTTGGTACAACTGGAAGCCATCTCCGCCGCATCCATGAAGTCAGATCTCCAGGTCGCCCGTCTAATTGCGGTAGCGGGCGCTAAAGGTGCACTCGCCAATGTGGAGATCAATCTGGAAGGTCTGAAAGACGCAACCTACGCAGCCTCGCTCCGAAGTAAGGTTGCTGAACTGCGCAACCGCCTGGGCTGATTCTCGCGTCTTGTCGTAAAATAGAACTTCTCCCCTTGCCCACTCGAAAGGAGCATTTCATGAAGTGGATGCAACCCATGTCGCGAGCTTTGGCCCTATGCGCCGCACTCGTATTCCTCTCGGCCCTCGCGAAACCAGCGAAAGCGGGAGGCCTCGGCGCTGATACCATCAATCTTTTCCCCAAAAACGTCGGGGAATTTGCCTACGCCGATCTCAAGACCGCACGCAGCATGAAGTGGTTTCCTGCTCTTCAGGAGCAAATGCTCCCGGATAAGTTCAAACAGTTTGAGAAATTTCTCGCTTCCGCCGGTGTCGATCCCAACACCCAGGTTCAGGAACTCGCCTGGGGCCTGGTTGCGGAAACCATGGCCAGCAAAAAAGATGGCGCCGCCGCGGGAGACGTTCCCGACAGTGAACAAATCGTTGGCATCGCTCTTGGTAACTACAATCCCGATTCCACCGAGGCCTATTTCAAGCAACAGAAACTTGCCACTGTGAAGGTTTACGGTTACACCCTCTATGCCTTCGGCTCCGGCGCCGGTGCGAGCGATCTGTTTTTCTTTTTCCTGGATTCCAACAAAGCGGCTTTCGGCCAGCGCCAAATGCTCGAAAAAATGATCGACGTTCATTTTGGCCGTGAAGAAGGATTGCTGCGCAACGACCGGCTGTTCAGCCTAATTAACGAAGTGAACGGCAGCGGCGTGGTTTGGGCCGTTCTCGATCCCAGTTACAC